>CAZNWW010000296.1:0-5681 GCA_964576155.1 uncultured Myxococcales bacterium
CTCGCGGTCGTCGGCGGCGAGATCGCAGAGCTCGGGGATCGTATCGGCGGGTACGGCGACGGGATGCACTTCAACTGGTGCGCCACGGGGATCGGGATCCTGCCGGCGGGGGTCGATCCCATCGACGGGAGCAAGGTGTGTGAGGGGGACGCGGTGGTGGCCCTCGAGAGTATGGGTTTTCGGTCAAACGGTTACTCACTGGTCCGTCGAATCATGGAGGGACGCTTCGGGGCCGAGTGGCATAATGAGCCCCACGGCGACCGTCGCACCTGGGGTGAGGTGCTCCTGACCCGCTCCCGAATCTTTGCGCCTTGGATCGTGTCCATGCGGGAGCAGGGAATCGACATCCACGGCGTCGCGCACGTGACCGGCGGGGGCATCCCGGACAACCTGGGCAGGGTGCTCCGCGGCAAAGGCCTCGGCGCCCGCCTGGACGGCCTCCCGGCCCCCCTCCCCTTCATGACCGAGGTCCAGACCATCGGTGAGGTCCCCGAGGAGACAGCATACCGGCTCTGGAACATGGGCGTCGGGATGCTCGTCGTGCTGAACCGCCGGCACGCGGACCGCATGGTGGAGCTCCTGGGGCGGGAGGGCTGCCCGGCCATGCGCTGCGGTGAGGTGACGGGCACCCCCGGCGTAGTCCTCGAGTCCCGCGGCGCTGATCCCCAGACCCTGGACTTCACGTCATGAGGACCCTCCGACCCGCCGCGGGGAGCGACGCGGCCTTCGTCCACCTGGTCCTGAAGGAGGGCGTCACGGATCCCGACGGCCGCAAGGCCCGGGAGGACGCCCGTCGCTATCTCGGCATCGACACCGGCGCGGTCCGCAGGACCCGGGTCTTCTGGATCCTCTACGACCTCGCCGAGGACGACCTGGCGCGCTTCGCAGCTTCGGCTCTTCGCGACGAGATCGTCCACGACGTCCACGTGAACGCCTTCCACCGGACCGAGGGCTTCGCCAGCTTCATCCTCGTGGCCAAGGCCCCTGGGGTCACCGACGACGAGGGTGCGTCAGCCGAGACCGCGCTGGCGGATCTACTGGGCGCGCAGCAGCAGAAGGACATCCAGCGGATCTTCACCCAGGACCTCTACCTGGTTGAGCGCGCCCTGTCCCCCGAGGACCTCCGCCGGCTGGCCGAGGACCTCCTGGGCAACCCCCTGATCCATCACTTCGAGTACGGCCCCGTGGAGCAGGATCCCCGGTACGTTCCCGTTGTCCGGATGGAGGCGGACGCGACCACGGAGGAGGTGGATCTGGAGATCTCCGATAAAGCCCTCCTGGCCCTGTCCAAGGAGCGGGTCCTCTCCTTGAACCTCGAAGAGATGCGCGAGATTCGGGATCATTATCGAGATCCGAAGGTGCAGGCAGCCCGGGCTGCGGCGGGGCTCCCCACCAAACCGACCGACTGTGAGCTGGAGGTCTTTGCGCAGACCTGGAGCGAGCACTGCAAGCACAAGGAGTTCCAGGCGGAGATCACATATCGAGATAGCGAGACCGGGGAGACCCGGGTGGTGGCCTCCCTGTTCAACACCTACATCCGGGGAGCCACAGACCGGGTCCAGGAGACCCTGAAGGCCGCGGGGGAGGACTGGCTGGTCAAGGTCTTCTCCGACAACGCCGGGATGGTCAGCATCGACGACGAGCGGCTCTTCGTCTGGAAGGTCGAGACCCACAACACGCCGTCCGCGCTGGACCCCTACGGCGGCGCGATCACCGGCATCCTGGGCAACAACCGGGATCCCCTGGGCACGGGACGAGGCGGCGGCCGCCTCCTGTTCAACACCAACGTCCTCTGCTTCGGCCCCCCGGACTTCGACGGGCACCTCTTCCCGGGCCAGCTCCACCCGAAGCGGATCTTCGCCGGTGTGCGCCACGGCATCGAGGATGGCGGAAACAAATCCGGGATCCCCACGGTGAACGGATCGATCATCTTCGACGATCGGTACCGGGGGAAGCCCCTGGTCTACTGCGGCACGGGCTCAGTGATGCCCGTGGAGCTCGCAGGCCGGGACTCCTCGGTGAAGGAGGTCCTCCCCGGGGACCGCATCGTCATGGGCGGCGGACGGGTCGGCAAGGACGGGATCCACGGGGCGACGTTCTCCTCCGCGGAGATCGACAAGCACTCACCCAAGACCGCGGTGCAGATCGGCAGCCCCATCACCCAGAAGCTGCTGGCCGATTTCATGGAAGACGCATGCGCCAAGGGATTGATCCGGTGCACCACAGACAACGGGGCCGGGGGCCTCGCATCGTCTGTGGGCGAGCTGGCTCCCATCGCCGGTGGTGCGAGGGTGGACCTGGAGAAGGTCCCCCTCAAGTACTCAGGCATCCGGCCCTGGGAGATCTTCGTCTCCGAGTCCCAGGAGCGCATGACCTACATCGTCGACCCCGCGCAGATGGACGCGCTGATGGACCTGGCGGACCACTATGAGGTCGAGCTCACAGACATCGGGGTCTTCGACAACTCCGGCGCGATGAGTGTCAACTGGCAGGGACGAGCAGTCGCTCGTTGGGATCTCACGTTCCTCCACGACGGGGTCCCGCGTAAACACATGGTGGCCGAATGGACGCGGCCGGAGGTGTCCGAGCCCGGGATGCCCGAGAAAGGCGACTATACAGAGGATCTCGTCAAGATCCTGGCGAGCTGGAACGTCTGCTCCCGGGAGTGGGTGATTCGCCAGTACGACCACGAGGTCAAGGGCAAGACCATAGTGAAGCCCCTCATGGGGCCCAGGGGTCAGGCACCCCAGGACGCCGCGGTGATGCGGGTCGGCTTCGACGGCTGGCAGGGCATCGCCATCTCCAACGGGATCTGTCCCAAGTACGGTGACCTGGACGCGTACGAGATGTCCGCGGGGGCCTTCGACGAAGGGATCCGACAGATCGTCGCTGTGGGAGGTCGCATCCCGACCCCCGGGGACGGCACAAATCGGTTCTGGTCGGTGAACGACAACTTCTGCGTGCCGGACTCCCTCTACGATCCGGTGGGCAACCCCGACGGGAAGTACAAGCTCGCCCAGCTCGTGCGGATGTGCGAAGCCCTCTTTGATATGTCCACGTACTTCTCGATCCCCATGACTTCCGGCAAGGACTCGATGAAGAACGACTTCCGGGGCGAGGGAATCAAGATCTCCGTGCCGCCGACGATTCTGTACAGCATGGCCGCGAAGATGGACGACGTCCGGGTTGCGATCACCAGCGATCTCAAGGCGGCCGGGGACAGGGTCTACCTCGTCGGGACAACCTACGACGAGCTGGGTGCGTCAGAGTACTACCACCTGCACGGGCATCTCGGGGCCAACGTCCCGCGGGTCCGGCGGGAGGCCGCCCGGGCGCTCTATCTCAAGGTGCAGGAGGCCACCGCGGCGGGCCTGGTCCAGTCCTGCCATGACCTCTCGGACGGGGGCCTCGCAGTGGCCCTGGCCGAGACCGCCTTTGGCGGTGGATTTGGCGTTGAGGGGACCCTGGACGACCAGGGGTTGCCCACCGCGGCCCAGCTCTTCTCCGAGTCCCACAGTCGCTTCGTGATGTCCGTGCGGCCCGAGGACGCGGACCGCTTCGAGGCGATCATCGGTGACCAGGCGCGGCGGCTGGGGGACGTGACCCTGTCACCACGCCTGATCCTGCGTCGGCGAGGATCCGCGGTGGTGGACGCGACGCTGGATGATCTTCTCGATGCCTGGAACCGGGGGGTGGAGGTATGAGCGCGCGCGCCCTGGTGATCACCGGCTTCGGCATCAACTGCGAGGAGGAGACCGCGGCCGCTTTCCGGCTGGCCGGCGGCGAGGCCCGCATCGCGCACCTCAACGAAGTGTTTCACGAGCACCTCTCCCTCCACGACTTCGACATCGTGGTCTTCCCCGGCGGATTCTCCTTCGGCGACGACCTCGGCTCCGGCAAGGTCCTGGCCAACAAGCTCACCTACAAGCGCACGTCGTCCGGTCGGCGCTTCCTGGACGAGATCGAGCGCTTCCTGGGGGACGGAAAACTCATCATAGGGATCTGCAACGGGTTCCAGGTGCTGGTGAAGACCGGCCTCCTGCCCGGGCTGACTGCGGATCGGCGGCAGCAGATCACCCTGACCCGGAACGACTCGGGCCGCTTCGAGGATCGTTGGGTCCGCTGTCGGGTGATGGGCGCCGGGAACCAACCCTTCCTGCGGGGCATCGACGCCATCGACCTCCCGGTTCGTCACGGAGAGGGGAAGCTGGTCATCCGAGACCCCGAGGTGCAAGAGGCCATCGTCTCCCAGGGCCTGGGATGCCTCGTCTACGTGAACGACGAGGGCGAGGCCACGGGGGAGTACCCGGCGAACCCCAACGGCTCGGACCTGCACCTGGCAGGCCTCACGGATCCCACGGGCCAGATCCTCGGATTGATGCCCCACCCGGAGGCCTTCCTCTCGGAGTACAACCACCCCGCCTGGACCCGCCGCCGCCGGGAAGCCCCGGACAGGAGTGAGGACGGTGAGGGCCTGGCGATTTTCCGCAACGCAGTGTTATGGATGCAGGGAGAGAGAGACAAGTGATGTGTCATCCCGAGCGAAGCCGAGGGACCTCAGGTGGAGTGGATGCGTTGCCTGAGGTACCTCGGCTTCGCTCGGGATGACAAGGAGGAGAATCGATGATCCAGATCAAGCGGGCGCTGGTAAGCGTCTCGGACAAGACCGGCGTCGTCGAGCTGGCCCGGGCCCTGGCAGGGACCGGGTGTGAGATCATCTCAACCGGCGGGACCCGGCGGGTCCTCGATGAAGCGGGCCTGGCCACCACGGACATCTCCCGGGTTACCGGGAACCCGGAGGCCTTCGGGGGCCGGATGAAGACGATCTCCTTCGAGATCGAGTCAGCGATCCTCTTCGACAGGGAGACCGACGCGGACGAAGCGGCGGACCTGGGCATCCGCCCCATCGACATGGTGGTCTGCAACCTCTACCCCTTCGAGGCGGTGCGAGACGTCGGCGGGGATCTGGAGCGCCTCATCGAGAACGTGGACATCGGCGGGCCGACCATGATCCGGGCAGCCGCCAAGAACCATCGTTGGGTCGCAGTGGTCACGGATCCCGGGGACTATCCGGGTATCATCGAAGAGCTGGCGTCCAATGACGGGGCCCTGGGCGCAAAGACCCGGGTACGGCTGATGTGCAAGGCCTTCAACCGCACCGCGGACTACGACGCGGCGATCGCCACCACCCTCGACGAGCGCCACGGTGTCCGGACTCTGCGCCTTGCGTTTGATCAGCCGATGCCCATGCGGTACGGGGAGAACGCCCACCAGGAGGCGGTGCTCCTCAGGGAGCGGCAGGCGGCGAAGAGCATCTGCGACATGGACGTCCTGGGTGGCAAGGCCTTGTCCTTCAACAACCTGGCGGACGCGCAGGCGGCCCTCGACGCGGTCAAGGATCTCGAGGGCCCCGCCTGCTCAATCATCAAGCACCAGAACCCCTGCGGCCTGGCCATGGGCGATGACCTGGCCGCGGTCTTCTCCGCTGCCTGGGACGGAGATCCGCTCTCCGCGTTCGGCTCGGTGATCGCGTTCAACCGCCCCCTGCCCCTGGCCGCGGCCCGGCACCTGGCGCTGGACGCGGAGAAGAAGCGGGATCGCAAGTTCGTGGAGATGATCTCCGCGCCGGCCTTCGAGGAGGGCGCGCTGGAGTACCTCAAGCTGAACAAGAACCTGCGCGT
>CAZNWW010000297.1:0-4995 GCA_964576155.1 uncultured Myxococcales bacterium
CCCCCGAGGTCTTGGACGAGGTCGACAACGACTGCGACGACGACGTGGACGAGGAGACCTGCGACGACGAGAACGTCTGCACCGAGGATGTCTGTCTGGGCGCGGATGGCTGTGAGTTCATCGCATTGGACGCTATTGAATGCCTGGACGGCGACCTCTGTACCAGCGGGGATCATTGCGAGGCCGGGACCTGCGTCGGCGCGGGCGTGCTCTGTGATGACGACGACATCTGCACCGACGACGCCTGCGATCCCGAGACCGGCGACTGCGTGTTCGCGTTCAACGTCGCCTCCTGCGATGATGGGGATCCCTGCACCGTTGCAGACCTCTGCCAGGAGGGGGCCTGCGTAGGAGTGCCAGTGGACTGCGACTGTCAGACCGACGAAGACTGCGGCAAGCTCGAGGACGGTGACCTCTGCAACGGGACCCTCATCTGCAACCTGGACACCTTCCCGCACCAATGTGAAGTGGAACCAACCACTGTGATCGAGTGCGAAGAGCCGGAGGGGGCTGACGCCCCGTGCCTCGATGCGGCTTGTGACCCCGAGACCGGAGACTGCGGGTTCACCGAGACGAACGAGGGATTCCCCTGCGTGAACGACGACCTCTGCACCGTCGGGGATGTCTGTGAGAAGGGGGAGTGTCTCGGCGGCGTCGCAGCGAACTGCAACGACGGAAATCTTTGCACCGACGACCTCTGCGAGCCTTCCGTCGGGTGTCAGGTCATCCCCAACAGTCTACCTTGCGACGACGCAGATCAATGCACCCTGGACGACTACTGTGAAGCCGGGCTGTGTCAGCACGGCCCCGCGAAAGACTGCGAAGACGGCAATCCATGCACCGACGACTCCTGCGACCCGCTGAGTGGTTGTGTCCACCTGCCGAACCAGGCTCAATGCGATGACCTCAATGCCTGCACCGAGGACGGCCTCTGTGTGGGAGGGGCCTGTGTCCCCGGCAAGGCGGTGGAATGCGACGACGGGAGTGTGTGCACCGACGATTCCTGCGAGCCCTTGAGCGGGTGTCAGTACGCGTTCAACACGGCTCCCTGCGTCGACGAAAACCCCTGCACCGCGGAGGACACCTGCCTCCAGGGGCTCTGTCTGGGGCAGCCCGTGGATTGTGACGACGGGAACCTCTGCACTGATGACTCCTGTGATTCGGTGAGTGGCTGCATCAACGCACCCAACTTGGTGCCCTGCAACGACGGCAACGCGTGCACCATGAACGACACCTGCGGGGGCGGGGCCTGTCAACCCGGAGACCCTGTGGCCTGCAACGACGGGAACCCCTGCACCGACGACTCCTGTGACCCCGTGGACGGATGCGTGGCCACGCCCAACTCAGCGCCCTGCGACGACGGAGACCAGTGCACCGAGGGTGATGTCTGTAGTGGCGGCGAATGCGCAGGAGCCGGCGAGATTGACTGCGACGACGGCAACGTCTGCACGGACGATGTGTGCTACGGCAGCGAGGGTTGCATGCACACCGCAAACAACTCAGCTTGCGACGACGGGAATCCGTGTACCAACGGGGACGCTTGCGCGGGCGGGGTCTGCATGGGCTTCCAGGAGGTAAACTGCGACGACGGAAACCTCTGCACCACGGACACCTGCGCGCCCTTGTCGGGCTGCCTCAACACCCCGGACGTCCTCCCTTGCGATGACGGGGACGCTTGCACCGTGGGCGATCTCTGCGGTGGGGCCGCCTGCGAAGGCGTACCGATCGACTGTGATGACGGGAACACGTGCACCGATGATCTCTGCCACCCCTCGTCGGGGTGTCAGTACGTCTCGAACACAAACCCCTGCGACGACTTGAACACCTGCACGACGGGGGACTCCTGCCAGGGAGGCGTCTGCATCGGCGTGGGCAGCCTTGACTGCGACGACGGGAACTCCTGCACCAAGGACATCTGCGAGCCGGGCGGCGGTTGCGCGCACGAGGACGCGGACGGCATCTGTGATGACGGGGATCCCTGCACCGTGAACGATACCTGCTTGGATGGTGCGTGCGCCGCGGGCGGGCCCATGGACTGCGACGACAACAATCCCTGTACCGATGAAACCTGTGAAGAGGGCGCCTGCGTCTACGTGGCCAATGACGCGGGCTGCGATGACGGCAACGCCTGCACCACCGGGGACCACTGCGCGGAAGGTGCCTGCGGGTTTACGGGCATCGAAGACTGCGATGACGGAAACCTCTGCACCGCTGACTGGTGCAACCCCGTGGAGGGCTGCGCATTCCTGAACACAACGCTCCCGTGCAACGACGGGGACACGTGTACATTCGGCGAAACCTGCCTGGACGGTGCCTGCCAGGGGGGCATTGGCCTTATCTGCAATGACGGGAATCCCTGCACCAACGACGTGTGCGATCCACAGTCCGGCTGCGTCTACAACCCCAACGCCCTCGGTTGTGATGATAACAACGCCTGCACCACCGGAGACACCTGTAGCGGGGGCGCGTGCATGGGGGTCGGGTTCCTGGACTGTGATGACGGGGAGCTCTGCACCACGGATCTCTGCGCACCCGCTATCGGGTGCCAGCACATCGACAACACCAACCCCTGCACCGACGGGGACCTCTGCACCGTGGGGGATCTCTGCGGCGGCGGGACCTGTCAAGCCGGCGGGTCCATGGACTGCGACGACTCGAATCCGTGTACGGATGACTCCTGCGATCCCCAGACCGGATGCTCGCACGTGGCAGGCACAGGATCCTGCGAAGACGGAAACGTGTGCACCAGCGGGGATGCCTGCGTAGGCGGCGTCTGCTCCCCCGGCGCCCAGATCGACTGTGGCGACGGGAATCCCTGCACGGACGATGTCTGCGATACCACCCTCGGTTGCCAGTACGTCTCGAACTCCGCCTCGTGCACCGACGGCGACCCATGCACCTACGGGGACGTCTGCGTCGATAGCGCCTGTGTGCCGGGCCCATCCTTGGATTGCGACGACGACGATGCCTGCACGGCGGACACCTGCGATCCAGACGTCGGGTGCGTCCATAGCCTCTCTCTGCCGGTGCTCATCGGCAGCTGCGCAGAGCTCCATGCGCTCTGTCCGAGCCTCGAGTCGGGGACCTACGATCTGGACCTCGACGACGGGGGGCCGATCCCGAGCATGGACATCTACTGCGACATGGAGACCGAGGGCGGCGGCTGGACCGGATTCACCCCCGCGCAGTCCCACCAGGTCCTGGGCGGGACCATGACCTGCCCGGATCCGACCTCCCAGATGGGCATCGACACCTCCGGACGCCCGTACACCCGGGACACCTCGGACGCGCACACCTGCCATTACACCTTCGACATTCCCTTCAGCTACACCGAGTTCTTCCTGGTCGACTACAAGGCCCGTGCCAACGCAGGCCCAGGGTACACGTCGGAGCTGAACACCAGCGGCATGTGGAAGATGACCTCGTGGCAGGTTGCCCACGGGTCCAACTACTACGGGGACATCGGCTTCGGGACCAGCGCCCAGGCCGGGCCTGTCATTACCTACTCCGAAACCCTCCTGTACCAGGTGATGTGCACCAACTGCGAGATTCCCTGGCAGGACCCGGACGACACCTACGCGATCGGTCAGAGCGCGACGACATTCCGCATCGGCTGGGGCGAGCACGGTCCCCAGCACGAGGGTTGGTATCCCTGGTGGAGCGGCTACGTGATGGTCCGCTGACAGCCTCTGATTTGCTGGAGCTTTGAAGTCCAGACCGGAGGCCCCGGGACGACCAGCCCCATGATCTCCACCTTCCAAGAGTGCTCCTCGCCGTACTCCTGTTGCTGGCAGTGCGCCCGCTCCAGGCTGACGAACGTGTCCCCCAGCGAACCGGGCAGCTTCGCATACAGGTAACAGGTATGGAGGGGCGGCAACTCACGCGCCGCAGTCCGTGAAGCTCAAGGCGGGCTTCGAAGCCCTGGTGGACGGAAACGACCCGGGTGATGATGGGGCTAGATTGTCGCTGCCACCGGCGGAATATAGGGCTTGCCTTCGGCGTCTACGGCGGTGGTCTTCGTAAGCTTGCCGTCGTCGTCGTACTCGAGGGTCTTGGTCATGAACGCGGCGTCGGCGAGGTCGGTCCAGGTCTCTGTGGCCAGCTTGCCGTAGCTGTTGTAGGTCCATGCGACCTTGTGTGCGCCCTTCTCGTTGACGGCCTTGACGTCTCCTGTGGCATCGAACCAGGCCCTCTCTGCTATGTGGCCGGTGCCGGTCCAGGTGAGCTTGAGGACGCTTACCACCTTCTGCTCAGCATCTACTGTGCGGACCAGTTCCGGCAGCTCACTGCGGTTCAGCTTGCTCTCGGTGCCGCCGACTTTCTGGCCGTCCACGTAGTCCCAACGGAAGATCCAGGTCTCCGCTCGGGTATCCCGTTGCTCTTCGCCGGTTTCCTCGTCCTTGACGGTGTCGATGAACATGATGAAGCGGCGCTGCTTCACAACGTTGCCCGCAACATCGACGGTGGAGGTGTGCTCGAACTTCTGGCGGTGGGCCTTGTCCTCGTCGTTCTCTCCCCAGGTCACCTTGGCCACGCCCTTGAGGTCGTTGACGAGCTGGCTGTCCGTCAGACCATGGTGGGAGACCTCCAGCAGCGTACCCTCCTTGTCGTAGGTGTAGCGGTAGATGGCGACCCGGTTCTCGTCCAGCGCGAGGTTCCCGTCCTCGACGGAGCCATTATAGACCTTGTACTCGGTACGGAGGCCCTTCTTCTGGTACTGGTGAACGAAGGTACGGGTGACCTTGCTGTCCGAGTCCAGGTGGGTCTCCTGGGTGACGTACCCCTTGCGGTTGTACTTGAACTTGATGGTGCCCAGCAGCTTGCCGTCGGCGTCGGTGTGGGTCTCCGCGGCCACCCGCCCGCGCTTGTCGTAGATGTACCCGTACGCGGCCACGCCGAGGTAGTCCGCCTTGGCCTTGCCGTCGGGGCCGAGGATCTTCCGCTCGGCGAGGCGCCCGTCCTTGCGGGTGTAGACCACGTGGTAGCTCTGCTCGA
>CAZNWW010000297.1:5005-5680 GCA_964576155.1 uncultured Myxococcales bacterium
ATGAGCTGGCCGTTGTCGTCCCATTTCAACTCGCGCTTCGCGATGCCCTGGTAATCGCTGTCCAGTTTGCCGGCCGCGCTGTAGCGCGCCGCGACCAGGAGCTCCCCTTTCTCGGAGAAGAGGAACTCCATCTTGGCGGTGCCCCAGGCGCTCTCGAACCCCTTGGCCTTCTTGGAGAGGGGGTCCATTTGCGTGCAGTCCGGCCAGAGCGGCAGAACGCCCTTCTCGTCGTGGCCGTCCACGTAGCTGACGGAGATCTTGGTGTCCGAGAAGGCGACTCGGCTGGTGAAGGTCTTGTGGACACGGAACGAGTTCAGCTCGTGCACGTCGATCCGGTTCTCCTCCTGCGGGCAGAACAGGTACTTCTTGAGCATCGCGCCGGCCCGGTTCTGGTATTCAGCGGCGATGATTTCGAACTTGTCGTTCCAGATGTACTGCACCCGGTTGGTCGCGTTGTCGAAGGAGTCGTGGATGAACGCTACCTCGGGTTTCTTGTCATAGTAGGTGACCTTCACGTAGGGGGATTTGCCCGCGACGTCGTCCTCCTTCACCTCGTGCTTCAGCGCAGCGTGGAGGTAGCCGGAGCCCTCGTAGGCTTCGGTCAGCCGGTAGAACTTCGTCTCCGCAGGGACGGGCGGCGCCTCGTCCTTCGCCGCCACGGGCTTGCGCCCCTTG
>CAZNWW010000298.1:0-5675 GCA_964576155.1 uncultured Myxococcales bacterium
GTCCGGAAGAACGGCGAGACGAACATCGATGTCCAGCTCCCGGGCGTGACCGGGGACCAGATGGAAATGGTTCGGGAGAAGATCGGTCAGACCGCCCGGCTCACCTTTCGCATCGTGGACGACAGGACCGACTTCTTCGCCCAGCCCGACGTCCAGACAGCCTTCAAGGACTTCAAAGCCTCCGCAGGTGACAAGGCAAAGAGCCTCGAGATGACGACCTGGGACGGCCGCACGCAGATCAAGGCCTTCCGCAAGAGCGAGGTCCTGGGCTTCGTCCGGTTCCTCCACTCCAGGAAGCTCATCGCCGACGACCACCTCATCGGCTACTACGAGGTCGAGGAGAAGGGCGACACCGGCGCGATTCAGCAGAACTACTTCCGGTCCGAGTACCTCTGGGCCCAGGTCAAGGTCTCCGGCGACCACCTCACCCGGGCTGCGGTCTACTACAAGCAGAGCGGCGAGCCCTACGTCAGCCTCGAGTTCAACGCTGCGGGCGCGAAGCTCTTCGAGGAGGTCACGAGCGAGCACGTGAAAGAGAACATGGCGGTGATGCTCGACGACGACATCAACTCCGCCCCCGTGATCAACGAGGCCATCTCCGGCGGCCGTGCCCAGATCTCTCTCGGCGGTGCCAGGAGTCCCCAGGAGATGCTCCAGGAGGCCCAGAACCTCACCACCGTGTTGACCCACGGCGCCTACAAGGCCCCGGTGCACAAAATCCACGACCACCAGGTGGGCCCGAGCCTCGGCAAGGACACAATCCAGGCCGGCGTCATCTCCTTCGTGGTGGGCTCGGTCCTCGTGCTCCTCTTCATGCTCATGTACTACCGGGGCGCGGGCGTGGTCGCGAACATCGCGCTGCTCCTCAACGTCCTCTTCGTCCTCACTGTCCTGGTGACGCTGAATGCAGCGCTGACCCTCCCGGGCATCGCGGGAATCATCCTCACCGTGGGTATGGCGGTGGACGCTAACGTGATCATCTATGAACGTATCCGAGAAGAGATACGCCGGGGCAAGACCCCACGCGTCTCCATCGAGACTGGATACGAGAAGGCCTTCTGGACCATCGTGGACGCACAGGTGACCACCGCGTTGGCGGCGATCATCCTGCTCAACTTCACCTCGGGCCCGATCTACGGCTTCGCGGTGACGCTGCTCATCGGCATCGTCTCGTCGATCTTCACCGCGCTGTACATCACCCGCCTCATCTTCTTCTGGATGCTCGACAAGAGAATCATCCGGGAGAAGGTAAGCATCTAAGGCCGGAGGACGGAGGAAGCGCCATGCCAATGCATATAATCAAGCCAGGCACCAAGATAGAGTTCATGAACCGCAGGAAGATCTTCATGATCGTGTCTGCGGTCCTGCTCCTGGCCAGCGTCGCGGCCGTCCTGTTCGTGGGCCTCAACCTGGGCATCGACTTCAAAGGCGGCACCAAGGTCATCCTTGCGTTCAAGGGTGATCAGCCAATCGACCGGGACCGCATCCGATCACTGGCCGCAGAGACCTTCGGCAAGATGATGGCCGAGGGTACGGTGCCCCAGATCCAAGTCCAGGACTTCTACGCAGGCGGCGCCGAGGACACGGGTGAACAGCGCTACGTCATCTACACGGAGCTGGTGTCTCTGCTCACCGAAACCGAAAAGAAATCCATCGTCCAGGACTTCAAGGACATCTTCGGCGAGGGGACCGTGGTCAACGCGCCCGAGGAGGGCGGTGACCAGTTCTACATCTCCTTCGCAGAGCCCATGCCCATAGCCGAGCAGATCACGAAGATCGAGTCCCTCTTCAAGGCGCACAAGCTCGACCGCGTGGTGGTCGAGGCCGAGAAGATCCGAGACATGCAGATGGAGCATATCAAGGATCTCAACCTCATGGCCGACGAGCAGGAGACCGAAGACGAGGCCATCGATAAGATCCTCGCCCAGCAGGAGTTCGACAAGCGCCGCGCCGCGTTCAAGGCCACCAACAAGGACCGGAACTTCACCGTGCGCATCGAAGAGGTCAAGGCCGCGGTCGAGAAGGCGGTGAGGGCCGATGACGAGCTGGGCCCGATGTTCCTCGCCGTCGAATCCGCCACTACGGTGAGCCCCAGCGTCGGCCGGGACATGCTCAACGAAGGCCTCCTGGCGGTGTTCTATGCCATCATCGGGATCCTCCTCTACATCGCGCTCCGGTTTGACTTCAAGTACGGTCCCGGCGCGGTCGTCGCGGTGGTCCACGATGCGGTGATCACCATCGGGATCTTCGCCATCACCCAGATCCCCTTCACCCTGCCCATCATCGCGGCGGTGCTGACCATCGTAGGGTATAGTGTCAACGATACAATTGTGGTCTACGACCGGATCCGCGAGAACGTCGCCAAGCTGCGCGAGAAATCCCTGGATCGGGTGATCAACATCAGCATCAACGAGACCCTTTCCCGGACCCTGCTCACGTCGCTGACCACCCTCATCGTGGTCGTGTCCGTTTGGATCCTCGGCGGTGGGCTGATCAAGGACTTCGCCTTTGCGCTGATCATCGGCGTCATCGTCGGGACCTACTCGTCGATCTTCGTGGCGAGCCCGGTCCTCCTGTACTTGGACAAGCTCTTGCGCCCAAAGGGCGCGTGACCCCTCTCACCCGCCCATCGTGCGCTGGCTGACGGCCACACCCCGCCCCGACATCGTCGAGACCCTCGAACGCGAGCTGGACCTGCCCCATGTCCTGGCGCAGCTGCTGGCCATCCGAGGTATCGAAACCCCTGAAGAGGCCCGGGCCTTCCTGCACCCGACCCTGGGCACATTCCCCGATCCCTCCACCATGCCGCATCTCGACCTGGCTGCAAATCGCCTGGCAGAGGCGATCCGAGGCCGGGAGTCTGTGCTGATATGGGGCGACTACGACGTGGACGGGATCACATCCACCGTACTGCTCCTGTCCCTCATCGAAGACTGCGGCGGCACGGCCGACTACTACGTCCCCCACCGGGAAAGCGACGGCTACGGGATGAACATGGCCCGGGTGGAGCAGGCCGTGGCCGACGGGGTCGAACTCGTGATCACCGTGGACTGCGGCACCGCCAACCAGGATGAGGTGAAGCACCTCTCGGATGCCGGGGTGGACGTGATCGTCACGGATCACCACGTGCTCCAGGGTGAACATCCACCGGCTCTCGCGTTCATCAACCCCCAGCGGGCCGACGCGCCCGAGGCGTTCCTGCCCCTGGCAGGGGTGGGCGTCGCCTTCCTCCTCGTCGCGGGAACCCGCAAGGCCATGGCCCTGGGGGAGCGGACCCCGCCACTCAAGAGTTACCTGGACCTGGTGGCCCTCGGGACCATCGCAGACATGGTGCCCCTGAAGGGGCTCAACCGAACCCTGGTGCATCACGGACTGCACGGCTGGGAGAAGCCGGCTCGACCGGGGCTGAGCGCGCTCAAGCGCATCGCAGGCATCGAGGATCGTACCCTGGACTCCAGCACAATCGCGTTTACCGTGGGGCCCCGACTCAACGCCGCGGGCCGGCTGGACACGGCGGCCAGGAGCGTCGATCTCTTGCGCACCCGATCTTTCACCGAAGGCCTGACCCAGGCTCGGGAGCTGGACCGGCTCAACAACGAGCGCAAAGAGATCGAAGCCGGGATCTTCGAACAGGCCATAGCCCAGGTGGCACGAGCCCCCGAGGACGTGGGCCCCGAGGCGATCGTAGTCGCCGCAGAGGGCTGGACCAAGGGCGTCCTGGGCATCGTCGCCTCCCGACTGGTACAGCACTTCCACCGGCCAGCGGTGGTCCTGAGCGTCGACCCCTCCGGCACCGCCTCAGGATCAGGTCGATCCATCAGGCCCTTCAACTTGGTCCGGGCCCTCGAGACAGCGGCGGAGCTCATGGATCGTTACGGCGGCCACGCGATGGCCGCGGGCATGACCCTGCCCCTGGAACACGTCGGGGCGCTCCGGGAGCGTCTCGGTGCAGCGGTGGCAGCGGAGGTCTCTGCGGAGGATCTGATCCCTTCCCTGGACGTAGACCTGGAGATCCCCGTCTCCGCTGTGGACCAGGCCCTGATCACCGCGGTGGACGCCCTCGCTCCCTTCGGAAACGGCAATCCCGAGCCTCGATTCCTGTCCAAGGGCGTATCCCTCCTGTCCCGCAAGCGGGTGGGACGGGACGGCGCCCACCTCAAGCTGGTCGTGGACGGCGGGGACGGGCGCCGCATCGAGGCCATCGCGTTCCGCCAGGGCGGAGTGCCCATAGAGCCGGGGGATCGGGTGGATCTGGTCTACATCCCCGAGTTCAAGACCTGGCGCGGCGTCCGCAGCCTCCAGCTCAGGGTGGAAGACATCCGCAGGAGCACGCAATGACCCCCGGGAACAGTCCCGGCGAGGGCCGGATCCTGGGGGTGGACTTCGGAGACGTGCGCCTGGGCCTGGCGCGCAGTGACCCCGGACGGTGTTTTGCGTCTCCATGGAAGGTCGTGACCTACAAGGGCACCTTCAAGCGGGCTGCCCACCTAGTGGTCGAGGCCGCAATCGAGGGAGAGGTCGTCGCCATCGTCGTGGGAATGCCGCGGTCAATGGACGGTTCCCTCAAAGGAAAGGCAGAGCAGGTCATCGAGTTCGTGGCATACCTGAAGACCCTCACGAAGCTCCCGGTAGACACCTGGGACGAGCGCCTCTCCACGGTGGAGGCCACCCGAGCCATGCACTCGGCGGGGCTCCGAGAACGTCGGATCCGTCCGAAGGTTGACAAGGTCGCAGCAGCGCTGATCCTCCGTGGCTGGCTCGAGCACGAAGAAGCCAGGGCGCGGTACAAGCAGGAGGACGACGAATGAAGCGCTGGGTGATCTGGGTACTCATCCTCGTCCTTGGAGGAGGAGGGGGGACCCTCCTGGTGCGGTACCACTTCAACCACTACATGACCTCCCCCATCTCTCTGAACCTGGAGCACAAGAAGGTCACAATCCCCAAGGGCACCGACATGGCCATGATCATCGAAATCCTCTCCCAGGAAGAAGTGATCCGGCTGCCCCTCTACTTCAAGCTCGCCGCCATCTCGTCGGGAAAAGGCAAGCGGTTCCGGCCCGGGGTGTATTGGTTCGATCTCGGCAAGTGCCCACAGGAGATCCTGGACGAACTCACCCTGGGTCCGACGGTCCCGTGGCTGCGCCTCGTGGTGCCTGAGGGGAGTGACATCTGGGACATAGCCAACATCATTGAGGAGTCGGGCCTCGGCACAGGGGACGAGTTCATGCGCATGGCCGGGGACTGCGCGTGGGTCCGGAGCCTCGGGATCGAGATCCCGGACTCTGTTGAGCGCCTCACCTGCGCGGAGGGCTTCCTGTTCCCGGAGACCTACTTCGTGGAACCCGGCATGACCCTCCAGGAGGTCCTTGAGATCATGCTGCGCCAGACCATCAAGGAGCTGCGCACCCTCAAGAAGGCCCACATCGAGCGCTACGCCAAGATCGTCCACGAGTTCCACTTCGAGGACTGGCAGCTCCTGACCCTGGCCTCCCTGGTCGAGTCCGAGGTGAAGCTCACCTACGAGAAGAAGCTCGTCGCGTCCGTGTTCTATAACCGGCTCCGCAAGGGGATGCCCCTCCAGACCGACCCCACCCTCACCTACAGCCATGAGCGGAAGGGCGCTGCACCCACCAAGAAGGACCGGCTGAACAAGGCAAGCCGCTACAACACCTACG
>CAZNWW010000299.1:0-5661 GCA_964576155.1 uncultured Myxococcales bacterium
TCCAGCTCTGTGAGGGGGGCCGACCCGCCTGAACGTTGGATGAAATATCGCTGAAAGGTGATCAGCCGACCATCCTTCTCGAAGGAGTCCGTGGCGCTGCGCAACACGTCCCCTCGGACCAGGCAGTCCAGGAGCTGCTCCAGGCGATCCCGGTCCAACCCGCTGCCGTCGAGGACTCGCTGGTGCATCCGGGCGGGGGTCAGGCCGCTTTGCTCTTCCAGGGCCTCCACGAGCCGCCCAATGTATTCGAGCTCGCGTTCGCTCGGGGGCCGGAACTCACGCGCCGCAGCGTCCCAGGGCGCGCAGTGATCGCACACACCGCAGCGGCGCTCACCAGCCTCCTTCGGGCCAAAGTACCGCACGAGCCCGTTCATACGGCATCGCCCCGAGCGGGCGAAGTTCAGGATGTCCTCGATCTGGCCCAACCGGTGGTTCCGCTGGGCTTCGAAGTTCTCCCGCCAGGGCACGGTTGGGAGCGCGCCGACCCGGTCGTCTGCGGTCCAGGAAATGGCGCCGTGGTTGAATAGTTGCTTCAAGGCCGCCTCGAGAGCTTCCTCGTCGAAGCGGTGGTCGGGATCCAGGTCGTCGACAGGGACGGGATCACCCGGCACAAGCTCGAGGATCGCCGCGACTGTCTCCACCGGGGGGTAGGTCTTCGAATGGAAGAACTCGAGGAGCTTCCGATCCGACCAGCCGTAGAGCAGCACTGCGCGGGAAGGAGCGCCGTCCCGCCCCGCGCGGCCGATCTCCTGGTAGTAGCTCTCGACGCTCCCCGGCAGCGCGGTGTGGATCACCGTGCGGATGTCGGGTTTGTCCACCCCCATGCCGAAGGCCACCGTGGCGACCACGACCCGGGCCCGGTCCTCCATGAACGCGTCCTGCGAGCGGCTCCGCTTCTCCCCGTCCATACCGGCGTGATAGGGAACCGCGTCGAAATCACCAGCCAGCGCATCTGCGAGCCGGTCGGCCTCTTTCCGGGTCGGTACGTAGACGATCGCAGGGAGCGCGTCGGGCCTGGCCAGGAGTTTATGAACCATCGCGTCCCGCTCGCCCTTGCGGACATCCCGGGCCTCCACAGCGAGGTTATCCCGCCAGAAACCCCGAATGTACCGGCTCGACTCGGGCATGGCCAGGGAGGCTACGATATCCTCCTGGACCCGCACCGTGGCCGTCGCGGTGAGCGCGATGATCGGCGCAGGGCGCAGGAGCGGAAGCCGGTCGCCGAGGAGGCGATAGTCGGGGCGAAAGTCATGACCCCAGTGGGAGATGCAGTGAGCCTCGTCCACCGCGATGAGGGTCGGCGGACGGCGGGCGAGGAACTCCGGGAAGCCCTGGACAGACAGACGCTCGGGGGCGATGTAGAGGTACTCCAATGATCCATCGAGCCACTCGGCACAGACCTGCCGGGACTCCTCCCGTTTTCGGCCGGAGTGGATCCGTTCTGCAGCGAAGCCCTGCGCCCTCAGCTTCGACACCTGATCCTCGATGAGCGCGATGAGGGGGCTGATGACGAGGGTCGTGCCTCCCCGTACGATCCCTGGGAGCTGGTAGCACAGAGACTTCCCGGAGCCGGTGGGCATCACCAGGACGACGTCCTCCCCCTTAGCCACCGCAGCGCAGACCTCTTCCTGGTGCGGGCGGAACGCCACAAGGCCGAATCTGTCCACGAGCGCATCACGAAGTTCGGCGTGCTTTGATGTACCGGACATTGGACCTCCTGGCGCTGGGATGATAGCAATTCCGGCGCTTCTCGGCCCTATGTAATTCGTAAGGAGCGTGCTTTCGGGATCCGCTATTTGAAGATCGCGTCGGTCCCCGAGGCCATGAGCGCGGGCATGAAGGACTTTCGGATCTTCATGAGGCGTACGAACTTGACCCGGTCTCGCTGGTCATGAAACTGGACCTTTGGGAGCCGTAAGGTGCCGTCGATGACGGTCTCGCCCAGGTCCAGATGCTGGACACGTGCGCCGTCAGACTTCTGTTGCATGTCATCGCCGGCCGCGAAGGCTGCGCCACCCGCGGAGAGGGCGAACGCAGCCGCTGTCAGGATCGTGAGGAGCTTCTTCATGGGAACCCTCCCGGTTATCGTCCTAGAGCTGACAACCGGTGCCTGGAAGCTATTCCTTTTTAGGTTCTTCGCGATCGAGCCTGGGTGACCGGAAGAGTCGGGTGACTGTGGTGAGTTCACCTGTCGGTCCTCCATGGCAGGCAGGTGATGACAATATCGCCGGAGGCGCAGCAAGTATCGCTTCCGCGGCGCAGAGATGGATAGCCGAGCCGAGAGCCTGCGACTCGGGCCATCAATCCTTGTGGAGGGTGCCAGTGGCACCCTCTCGGATCCATCGACCCAGGCTGGATAGCGAAGAACCCCTTTTTATCCGGAACAAGACGAATCCCTGCTGTTGTCTTTCGTACACGCGCTTTGCAGTCGCCCACGATAGACGGTATGTTCATTTGCGTTGAACCGGCGCGTTCCGGCGTACGACTATTCTGGACAGATGGGAAGGCTGGAGGATGGCATGAGAGGAAGCTGGTACCGGATGGTGATCCTCGCGGGGTTTATCGCGACCCTGGTGTGGGCCTGTGGCGGCGGCGGTGGGGGAGGGGGTGGCGAAACCCCGGGTGAGGACACCACCGCTGTGGACTCTGTGGAGTCCGACACGGACGAGGATCTCGTAGATGAAGAGGATAACGGGCCCCCGCTGCCCACCGAATGCGCCGCTGGTGCGACGGAGCCTTGCGACGACGGCGATCCCTGTACAGAGGCCGCGTGTGACGGCGCCGGAACCTGTGCCGTGACGGTGATCCTCTGCGTCGATCTCCGCGGGGACGTGAACCGCAACGGCACCGTGGACCTGGACGACCCCACCGAGGACGAGGGAGAGGAGACCTGGGACCAGGACCGCGGGGCGATCTTCCTGGCCAACATCGACGACGACCAGGAAGCCTGTCCAGTGTCCGGAGCCGATGACATCCTGGCCGCGTGCCACGACGCGAAGGACGAGATCATCAATGGGGACGCCGACCTGTATGACCTGGCGCGATTGATGACCGTGCCATGGCCGGGCGCGCCCGACGACGCGGTCGCCACCCTCACGGTGGGCATCCCCGGGGTGCCATATGTCCGGGTCTTCCGAAAGGTGGGCGACGAGTGGATCTTCCATCCCACGGCAACCCAGCTCACCGCGGCGGAGATACGCGCAGGCGTCGAGTTCGCAATCGAAGGGACTGACTTCATCCGGGACGACACCGTGTGGGACGGCTACGCAGATCTGATCTGGAGTGTGACCGGGGCGTCGTTCCCTGACACCTTCGACGTGGTCCGGTACCGGCTGTCCCCGATCCTCCTCCACTACCAGACCCAGCCGGCGACGACCCTTTACGTCACGAAGTTCAGCAGCGTCGACTCCGTGGCCTTCCGCGACGATCTCAAGGTCGCCATGGACGCCGCGGGCATACACAACCCGCTGTACGAAATCGAGGGGTTCGGGGACCAGTGGACCCAGGACTTCTTCGAGACCGGTTGGATGGCCATGCCCGCGGTGGGCGGGCAGCACGTGATCCACCTGAACTTCCGCTCCCCGAACTTTACCGGAGTGCTGCGCAACGCCGGGCGGGTGGTCTACACCCAACTCCGAGGACAGGACGTGGCCGGCGCGACGATCTACGATCCAGATCATGACAACGGCATGGACACCCTCAACTCCTTCGGGAACACCGAGACTGTGCCCCCCTACGAGCTGAACGGCGTGAGCTATCCAAACGGACGGATCCAGCGCGGCAGCGTACTGGACTTCCACCCCGACGCTGTCTTTGACCGGATGCTCGAGTCCCAGAAGGTCCAGCCCATGTTCACCATTGACACGTCCTGGCTCCTCGTGGCGCACGTCGACGAGACCATCGCCTACGTCAGCGACAAGGACAACCCCCGCGGCTGGACCGTAGCGATCAACAACGCGGCCCTGGCCTGGGCGAAGTTCCAGGAGTTGGAGGACGCGGGCTTAGGTGACACGCCCCTCTTCGTGGGTCAGAACTGGGATCCGGGCGACCCGGCGGATACCACCGTCAGCGAGGTCCTGGCCGACCCGGACCTGGCGTCCGACAACCAGTGGGCTGTCACCGAGGTGGAGGGTCAACTCCAGACGATCAAGGACGAAACCGGGATCACCGACGATGAGCTGGTGCAGGTGCCCTTCCTGCATTGGAACATGTACGGCCACTCCGTGGCCTACCAGCCCGGCTTCGTCAACGGGATCCACCTCGACGGCGATAACTTCGCGGTTCCCAAGGGGTACGGCCCCATGGTGGACGGCGGCTACCTCTTCCAGGAATGGGTGAGTGAGAACTTCGAGGCCGTGGGCCTCACCGTGCATTACCTGGAGGACTGGAACCTGTACCACCGCCTCCTCGGCGAGGTGCACTGCGGCAGCAACGCGACCCGGGTGATCCCGGACCAGACCTGGTGGGGGAGCGGGTTATGAGAACCATGAGACACATCATCGTCCTGTCCTTCGCGCTCCTGCTGGCGGTACCCCTCGGCGCGCTGGCCCGCGGCGTCCTGGTGTCCCCCGAGGACCTCGACCCCGCGGTGCGGGAGACCCTGCGCGCCGAGATCGACGCGGCGCGAACAGCGACCCCTGAGGCGTTCCAGCGCTTCGCTGACCTGCGCTCCCGGGTGTCGGAGATCGACACTGCGAAGCGCGGGCGGCTACCCGTGTTCCTGCCGACCTTGCAGGCCATGGGTAGCGATGCGCTCATGCCCATACTCGAGGAGATCGCGTTCGATGCGCCGGAGCGCGGGGACCTCGTGGACTCCGCATGGGTTGGCTGGCGGGCAAGCCTTCTGCAGGCCGTGGGTCAGCTGCGGGACTTCCGTGCCGCCCCGGTGCTGAAGGCTGTCATCGTTCGTGGACCCGCCCAGTTGCTGATCACCTCCGCCGCTACGGCCGCGTACGGCAAGCTCCTGTGCGACGAGGCCACTGCGTGGCTCGTCGAGGCCCTCGCCGCCGCGGATGGCGAGCGCCGTCTCGGGATCCTTAGGGGGCTGGGCAGTTGCCGCCGAGCCCTCGCGGTCGACGCGCTGGCGGCCGCGCTCCGGGCCCGTCCCGACGCGAAGGAGGCGCACATCATCGCCAAATCCCTCGGCGACGCCGGCTCCTCCTGGGCCTGGCGCACCCCGATGGTGGCCGCGACGGGTGACGAGGACGCTGTACGCAGCATGGCCGCCGCGGCCCTCGCCGAGATGTGGCCTGCTTATGATGGCCAGGCGCAGAAGAAGATCAGCCACGCGCTCCTGGTGGTGGACCATCCGGACACGCCTGTGCTGCTGCGCGCTGCGGTGGAAGGGGCTGATGCCGCGACGAAGGCTGCCGGAGAGAAGCTGATCGATCGGTTCAATGATCGGAGTTTTCGGGGAGAGCGTCGGTAGGCTCTCTGCACGGGGTCATCCCCCCTCCGTCGCCTGCGGCGACACCTCCCCCAACAAGGGGGGAGGAGAGCGCGCCGTACCAAGCGTGAAATATGGTGCGGTTGAGTCTCTGCAACTGACATACGGCTCAGCAAGGACAACCCTCCCCCCTTGTTGGGGGATGAGGAGGGTACCGGCGGAGCCGGTAGAACGCTCCGGTGGAGCGTTCGGCCTGACGCAAGGCGAGGAGCTGT
>CAZNWW010000300.1:0-5657 GCA_964576155.1 uncultured Myxococcales bacterium
AGTAGCGCCATTGGATCCATGGATGATCTCCATGATGTACTTGGGATAGTGGACGGCCTCGCAGATCCGGACCAGACCTTGCTCAAGGTGGTCCTGAATGGACTGCTCCCGGCCGGCGCGGTGGTGACCCTCCAGAATCTGGAGGTCCTGTTGGAGGCGCGGTTCCTGTTCTCGGAGCTGGACCGAAACAAGCTGGTCCCGTCTCCGGACGATCCGGGCTGGATCGACGCCCTGCCCTCGGAGGGCGTGGAGGCCGCGGTCGCCCGTCGCCTCCTGGTCCTGGCCGACGCGGAGCCTGTCGTCGGGATTGAGCCCACACCTGCGTTAGCGGTGGAGGCCCTCCAACTCCTCTACCGCCTGGAGCAGGAGGTGGACCGGTGATCCTCCGGCGCCTGCAGGTCAAGGGATGGAAGTGCTTCGGCGATCCCTTTGAACTCGGCCCCTTCGCCGAAGGCATCACCTTGGTGAGCGGGCCCAACGGCAGCGGAAAGTCGAGCTTGTTCTGGGCCCTTGCCCGCGGCCTCTTCGACCGTCACGGTACCGGTGGCAGGGAGATGGAGCGGGTGCAGTCCTGGGATCGAGATCTCTCGCCCGAGGTCACGGTAGACTTCGAGGTTGGGGGGGAGGCTTGGCGAGTGGAGAAGACCTTCCTCTCCGGCGCCGCGTGCAGCCTTATCCGGTTGGACGGAGAACAGGCTACCTTATATGCAGAAGGTGAGGCTGCGGACGAGTATCTACGGAAGCTCGTCGACTCACCGGGGGCCTCCCGGGGCTTGTCGAAGCCTGAGCATTGGGGGCTTGCGCAACTCCTCTGGGCGCCGCAGGGAGGGCTGGAGATTCCGAACCTCGGATCTGAAACCCTCGGCGTGATCCGACAGGCCCTCGGCGGACAGCTTGCCGCGGGATCCCGCATCAGCGGCGCGATCGAGGCGGAGTTCTTGCGTTTCTACTCACCCACAGGTCGGGAGCTCCGTGGCGATCGGGCACCCGTGGTGGTGGCGCTCAGGAAAGAACGGGATGCCCTTGAGGCCCAGCGATCCGATCTGGATGCGCAACTCCTGGAGTTCGAGGAGCTGCAGCAGAAGTTGGGCGACAGCCGGGCGCGGGGTGAGCTGCTCTGTCGTGAGGCGGATGTCGAGCAGGGGAACCTGGAGAAGGAAGAGGCTCGGGTCCAGGAGTATCGGGATCTGGATGCGGCGGTCCGGCTCGAAGCCAAGAGCGTTGAGGCCTCAGAGGGCCAGTTCCGAACCCTCGATGATCGGATCCGACGGATAGCGCTCCGCATGGACCGGGTATCCGCCGCCGAGTTGGAGATTCCTGCTCTGCAGGAGGCCCAGGCTGCAACCCGGCGTGCGATGGAGGAGTCCGCGGGCTCAGAGGCTGTGGCCCGGGACAAGCTCGAGGCGTTACGTCTGAGGAGCGAGGAGTTTCAGCGCCTGCAGGAACGGGCAGCGGCGGCGAGGGATCTGCGGGATGCGAGCCGTGATGTAGACGACGCCGAAGGCCGTCTCGACGGGTACCGATCCAAGCTGGTGGAGCTGGAAAAGCACCGTGTCGAACGTAACGGCCTCCTCGCCCCGACATCCACGGAGTTCGATGCGATTCGTGAGCTACATGCGCGTATCCGCGAGGACATTGTCCGCGTGGAGGCTGCCCTCATCACCCTCGAACTCGTGCCCGAACAGGACGTCACGCTGGAGGTCCTCGTCGGAGACGACGTGGGCCCCAGGGACCTCCACCAAGGAACTCCCGAGATTTTACGAGGGGCGCCCGCAGTCGAGGTGCGTCTCGAAGGGATCGGACGGATCCGGGCAAGCGGCCCCGTGGGGGACGTGGAAACCCTGCGACGGGAGCTCGACGACGCGGAGGTGGACCTTGCGCGTAGGACGCGGGAGTTCGGCACCGGAGACGTCGAAGAGTTGGCCCGACGGGTTGCCCGAGCCACACGGCTCGACGACATCATTCAGGCCATAGAGGTCGTGAAGGCCGGGCTCCTCAACGGAGAGTCCCCCGACACCCTGACGCAGCTCATCGCTACACGTAGCGAGCGGATCAGATCGATCCTGGAGGCCTTCCCTGGGTGGGGTGAAGCCCCACCCAATGTGGACGCGCTTGAGCACGAAGCGTGTCAGCTCCAGGAGGCCTGGGTGCGGGAGGTCCGAGAGGCGGATGGGGCGTTGGATTTGGCCCGTGCGAGGACCTCGACAGCAAAGGAAGATCTGGACAGCGCGGAGGGAACCCTCGCCACCGTGGAGAGTCGCCTGGACGAGGATCGCCGAGAACTCATCGATCTGCGACAGGCCGACGGCTTTGATGACGGGGCGCGGATCCGTCTGCGGGATGGGGCGGCCCTCGAACACCGCGCCGCATCGGCGAGTCTGACCGAGGCCCAGGAACGCCTTGCAGCCTTTGGAGAGGATCCGACCCCAACCCGTGACCGACTCCGTGAGAAGGTTCGGGAGTACCATGACGGGCTCAGGAAGCGGGAGATCCTGATCAACACCCTCCAGGTTCAGCTTACGGGCATGGTGGGGAGCAGGAGTCCGCAGTTGGAGCTCGCCCGAACAGAAGAGAAGCTAGCCGAGAAGGACGCCCGCATCCTCCGAGAGGAACGCCGCATGGGCGCTGCACAGCTCTTGCGGCGGCTGTTCCAGGAAGAGGAACAACTCCGGATGGATGGATTGGTGGCACCGGTGGAGCGGGACGCGGGCGAGCTCCTGCGCCGGATCTCGGGGCCCCGGCTCGGAGAACTCGTTGTCGGGGAGGGCCTCCAACCTGCGCGCATCCTTCCGCGGGCGGTCCGGGAGGGTGTCGAACCCGGTATTGATGAACTTTCCGTTGGGGAGCAGGAGCAGGTGCACTTTGCAGTGCGCCTCTCCCTCGCCGGTATCCTGGCGCGGGACACGCGCCAATTAGTAGTGCTGGATGACGTACTGGCCTACACGGATCTAGGTCGGTACAACCACGTCCTCGGGATCCTGAAGGAGCTGTCGGAGCGCCTCCAGATCGTGATCCTCACCTGCCATCCGGAACGGTACGGTACCCTCGCTGATACCCACTTCGATCTCGAAACAATGAGGGGTTGATCGGCAGATCGGCCGTCAGCCGACCAACGTGGTCTCGATGCGGCTGCGGGCCGCCTCGGTCAACTCGAAGAACTCCACTCCGACCCGGGTCGAACGGTCCGAGGGCGTGGCGCTTGATCATGCGAGCCGTCCATGGAGACGGGTTGCGTCCAGGGGGCCGGTCCTGGACCCAGAGATCTACCGTGGCGTCCGTGCTCTCCACAGGGATCCTGCCTCCCGGCGGAATTCGCAGGCAGGCACCGCCGGTGGAAAGGTCCGTGAAGGGCGCCGCATAAGGGCCGTATGAGCCGCCGTTATGGAGGTGGACCTCGACCGGATCCGAGCAGGTCTTCCGCGCTGTGGTGCGGCGATTCCGGCCCCCATACCCGGTGCCGACCAGGAACTCCTCCAGCGCCTCGAAGGGGAAGGGTCGCGGCAGACGGGCCCCCACCTCCATCGGGAGGGAATCCTCCGCATGGCCCGTAGCGACCAGGAGCCGCTCAGCGAGGAGGTCGCGCAGCATCAACGCAGTGGATTTGCCCAGGCGTCGCAGCGTCCGCCCGATGACCATCGCCTCGGCCACCACCACGTCAGGGGCCAGGTGTGGATGTGACGCCATATCGAGGATCTCGGTCAGGGAGTAGATGACCACCGGTTCATGCCCGGCGAGGCGGAGATCACTCTCCAGGGAATTAAGCTGACCGATATCGCGATCCTGGATGAACACTCGCATCTTCCGAACTCCATTTGTTTTGAAAGTACAATTCAATGTCCGTGGAAACAAGCAATAATTCGGATGGTACGAGACCCCATTTTTCACCCTTGTTCCGTGGGTTCTTGAAGGTTGCAGTCCGTCGGTGCATGATCTTCAGGGTCATATAAGGTTCAGGAGGAGACGATGGACGATCGCAGATTGTCTTGGATGAACGGCGTGCTCGTGGCGATGGTTGTTGGTTTCCTTTGCGCCTGCTCCAGCGAAGGCGTGACCTTTCTTGTCATTGATCAGGGAAGTGACGCGGTCTCCGATATCTCCGGGGACACGGTGCCGCCGGCGGATACGGCGCCGCCAGAAGACACGCCCTCCCCTGAGGACACGCCCCCTCCCGAGGACACTCCCCCACCTGAGGACTCCGTGGAGGATGTCCCCGAGGACACACCCGAAGACGCCTCGGACGTTGGGGCGGACGTCCCCCCGGTGCCCTGTGATCCAGCGCCCGCGCTTACCCCGTTCATGATGGGTGGACAGTTTCCGCTGGTGGAGGATGGGGAGGACCTGGTGGTCTCCTCTACTGCCCTTGTGACGGCGCATGGGCCCTGGTGCTGCGACTTCGCCTGGGATTGGGAGACCACCTTCGAGTTGACTCCCTCCGGAGAGATCGTGACGTTGTTGTATGCGCTGCCTAACCAGGCCGCCATCCCCGTGGAGGCTGGTGACGTCGTCTACCTCCATATCGAGCAGAAGCTGCCCTGGTGGAAGAACGACTACGTTGCGCTGTGGGATGAGGAGGGCCAGATTCGGTTCGCCCTGGCGTCTCACGACGGCGCCTTCCAGCCTGCCACCTGTGGTGGATACACCTGTCCGCTGATCAGCCTGGACCAGACGGACTGTGAGCCCGTGGAGGGAACCTGCGGGATGGTCACCTACCCCCCGATCCGGTTCGCCGGGGCGTGGGAAGGCTGGGAGATAGCTGTGAACCAGGGAGAGATCGTCGGCGCCGGGGTCCCGGGGGAGGGGTCGAAGCAGTTCGTGGGTGTGGAGGGGCGCCGGAACACCGTCATGGAGTGCGACGACTATCCGGACTCCTGGGTGAGGGCTCTGTTCCTGGACAACTCCCAGGTGTCCCAATGCTTCTGCGACGACGGCGACGATTGCGCAGCGGACGAGATCTGCGAAGCCGAGGCCCATCGGTGTGTCCCCAACCTCTGTCTCGGATTGGTCTGTGACGAGGGGCAGTGGTGTGATCCCTACGTGGGTCAATGCCTGGAACCGCCGCCCTCTCCTCTGCAGTCGTGCGAGACCACGGAGGACTGCGGCGTGGGGCCCGATTGCGGCATGGTCTGCAATCCCTACCTGGGTTTCTGTTTCGAGGGCAACTGCTGCCTCGTGGACTGCATGGGCGCGTGCAGCGACCTGCTCAAGACCTGCTACGAATGTTTATCGGACTGCGACTGCGCGGACGGCCAGTTCTGCAGCCAGTCGAGCTTCACCTGCAGCGAATCCTGTAACGAGGAGAAGATCAAGTTCACCCAGGAAAACACCGCGATGTACGAGTTCTACGAGCTCTGCGTAGCGGCGGACGCCGGGGACCAGGAGGCTGCGCTCCAGGCCATCGATGAGACGATCTATTGCGGGGTGGGTGGGGTCTTCGCCGGCTGCCAGCCCGGCGAGACCGCTTGTCATGGGGACCTGGAATACTCGAGCGCACAGACGAAGGAGATAAGCGACGGGAAGTGGGGGGAGCTATGTGCGCTGTCGTTCTTGGAGGTGGTCACCAAAATCGTTGGTGGTCACTGGCTCTGAGCTGTGGGAGGCCCTTTAGGCTGAAGTTCCCCCGAGCAAAAAGCGCACTTCCCCAGTAATCATCACGGAAT
>CAZNWW010000301.1:0-2118 GCA_964576155.1 uncultured Myxococcales bacterium
AAGAGCCCGTGCCCCGCCGCAATCCCGGCGAGCACGATCTCCACCGGGTGGGTCTTGGACACCGCCAGGAGTCGGATGTCAGCAGGATCCCGCCCACACCTCTCCGCCGCCGCCCGGATCCGCGCCTGCACCCGCTCAAGGTCTCCCCGAATCCGTCCCGTAAGTTCGTCTTGCGTCGTCATGGAGATAACTCTGTCCCCGCAACGACCAGTCGTCAAGCCCCCGGTGCAGGTAGACTCAGTCCTGGGCTGACGGGTGGCGCAAGCGCGTCCTCGGGCATACCGCCGCCGCCGAACCCCGAAGCCCAGGACTTACTTCTTAGCCCAGGTTGAAGCAGTCGGCGAAGACCAACGAGCAGACGCCCTGTTGGGCGGCCTGGAAGCACTCCTGGTCAGGCTGCTCGCCGCATTGCTCGATCACGCACGTCACGATGGCGTTGTACTTGTTGACCGCATCGAGGGTGGAGTTTGCGGCGCACTCATTCGGGCAGGTATCGGTCGTGCAGGCCTGGATGCAATCATACATTTCCTGGCAGTCCATGGTGCCGGCCGGGAAGCAGGTGCCGTACTCGTCCATGCAGTGCTCGGCGATGATGTCGTTCTGGCACTGTGCGTCCCCGGGGGGGCATTGCTGCGCGCCGTTATCAATCAGGCACTGGATGATCGCGTTGTACTGGCCCTGGGCCTCGGGTGAGCCCTGGTTCATGCAGTCCTGGATGCAGTCCTGGTCGTTGGGGTTGCATTCGGACAGGCAGTCGTTGATGCCGACACAGTCCAGGGCCGCCGCGGCCTCACACATGCCGGTGGCGTCGTTGCACATGGTGGCGGTCGGGTCACAGCCCACGCAGGGGCAGAGGCCGCAGGAACCGCCGAGACCGTCGGGGCCGCATTGCTTGCCGGTGCAGTCCGGCTCGGTGACGGGCTCACAAACGCCGGTGGTGTCGTTACAGGCATCGCCCTCGCCGCAGTCGCCACATGGGCAGTCCTGGAAGATGCCGCATTCCTTGCCGGTGCAGACCGCTTCACAATCAACGACGTCCGGGGCGCAGGTGTTGGTGGCGGCCACGCAGGTGAAGCCTGCGTTACAGCTGCCGCAGTCGCAGTCGCCGACCATGCCGCATTTGTCGACGGCGCAAGCGGCTTCGCAGGCGGGGTCGATGATGGTGTCGTCGCCGGGGGCCGTGGTGTCGTCGTCGCCGACGGGGGTGTCGTCGCTGCCGATGATCGTGTCCTGGCCGCCGCCGCCGTCGTCGTCGCCGCCGTCGCAGCCAACGATCGCCAGGGCCATAACCAGGAGAATGCCAGTCAGGATGGTTGCCAGCTTCATTACTCGAACCTCCATGAAACAATAGGTTTTTCATAGGACACAGCCAACGATGATCCCACCGTAAGGCACGTCTCTACCGTCCAAAGCTGTCACATTCTACGGGTGGAAAGGTTGCTGTCAAGCCCGAATCTATTGGAGAAATGGACGATGGGTGATGGACGATGGTCCGTCTAACCGCGATCGATTCGCTCCTCCAGACTGATGCCTCGCGCCACCAACTCCTCCAACAACCACTTCACGAGCGCGTCATCCTCGGCGACCTGCTCCGGTGCGAAGACCCCGGGCCTGGTGAACCTCCCGTCCGCGACGGCCCGGGCCATGAGGGCCGCGGGGAAGCCGGTGCTGCGGGCCATGGAGGTGGCCCCGCCCACGTGATCGGTCTCGTCGTAGAGGTCCCAGGTCAGGCAGGTCGGGGCCCCGCCCAGGGTTCCCTCCACCTCTACGTGCATCACGGTGAGCTCGTCCTCGTCATCGTCGAGACGCCAGGCATCGAAGAGGAGGCGGGCGGTGAGATCCATGGGGCGCACAGAGACGCCGCCCACGTCCACGGGCTCTGTGGAGAAGAACCCGGTGGCGGCGAGGAGCTCCACCTTCTCAGCGTAGCCGGGATACCGGAGTGTCTTCTCCACCATGTAGGGGATGTCCATGGTGCGGCACAGGGTCCGGAGGCCATCGGAGTTGAAGGCCTCGAGGGTGCCTACCCGAGGGAGATCGACGAGCTCCCGCTCGGTCAGTGGTGCGCGGGTCACCTCCTCGCCGTGCTCCACGATACGGGCGGGGCGGGTGTACTCC
>CAZNWW010000301.1:2128-5638 GCA_964576155.1 uncultured Myxococcales bacterium
ACATCCACCGGGGAGAAGGGGATCGTGTACTCCCATGGCAGGCGCCGCTGCTTCGGGAGGCCTCCCACGAGGATCCGTGCGCGCCCTGCCTCGTCCAGCCGGCGAGCGCCGTGTCCGACGAGGAGGTTCGAGACCCCTGGGGCGACGCCGAAATCCACGACCACCGGGACGCCGGCAGCTCGGGCCGCGTCGTCGAGGGCCACCGGATCCTCGGGCATGAACGCGATGTCCACCGCGGGCGTCCCTGCGTCCACCACCGCGCCCAGGGTCGCCAGGCCCATGAAGCCGGGGACCGCGTTCACCGCCACGTCGGCGCCGGCGACGACGCGAGCGACCTCAGCGGGGTTCGAGAGATCTGCTGTGATGCCCTCGATTCCGAAGCGATCGAGGCCGATGAGGGACGCTGGATTCGCGTCAACTGTCATGACCTCGGCGCCGCCGTCCGCTGCCAGGTCTCTGGCGATCAGTTTGCCGACTCGTCCACAACCGAGAATCACTGCCTTCATGGCGTCTCCCTTTGGGCGCTCAGGATGACACACAACATCAGTTGTCGTAGAGGCACGCGATCAGGAGCGCCCCGCAGGGGCCCTGCTCCGCCAGGAGCTTGCATGCGTCTTCGGGATCCTCGCCGCATTGAGCTTCTATGCACTCGTCCCAGTCCATGAAGAGATCTTGCGCGGCGTTGGTCGCGTCCTGGAAGCACAAACCGCTGCAGTTCGGGTCTTCGTCGCAGACGTCGAACACGCAGTCGTGCAACTGGCTGCAGGTCAGCTCCCCGAAGTAGCAGCCCTGGTACTCGGACCAGCAGAGATCCTGGATTACTGCCGCCTGACAGGCCTCATCGGCCGGGGCGCAGTCGAAGTAGCCGTTGGTGTCCAGGCAGGTGATAACGGCCTCGAGCTGGTCCTGTGCGTCGAAGGACCCCGAGGACTGGCACGACTGGACGCACCAGTCATCTCCCTCGTCGCAGGTACCTGTGCATTGGTCGATCTGCTTGCAGGTATAAGTGAAGGGCTGGGTGCATGAACCCCAGTCGGAGCACTCGAACTCCTTCTCCCAGCATCCGTCGCAGGGACAGAGACCGCAGATCCCGCCGCAGCCGTCGTCCCCACATTCGTTGAACTGGCAGTCCGGCGTGCAGTCGGCCATGCAGATCCCAGCGGTGCAGTGGGTCCCGCCCGCGCAGGCTCCGCAGAGACCTCCGCAGGTGTCAGGACCGCATTGCTTCCCGAGGCATTGGGGCTCGCACGCTACGCAGAGGCCGTCCTCACAGGTGGCGAAGGCATCAGCGCACTCGCCGCAGACGCCGTTGCAGCCGTCGTCGCCGCATTCTTTCGGACCGTCGGGTCCCTCGCATTGCGGATCACAGACGACGCAGGCGGCTTCTTCGCATTTGAATCCGACCTCGCACTCACCACAGGAGCCGCTGCAGCCGTCGTCGCCGCATTCTGCCCCTTCGCATTGCGGGACACATGGGAGCTTGCAGAGCCCCTCGACGCAGTCTGGAGCGACCTGGGGGCAGGTGCCGCAGATGTCTCCGCACCCGTCGTCGCCGCATTCCTTCTCGTTGCAGTCCGGCACACACGCGCAGAGACCCGCCTCGCAGGCGACCCCGTCGGGGCAGCCCCCACAAGAGCCACCGCAGCCATCGTCGCCGCATTCCTTGCCCGCGCAGTTCGGGATGCACTCACAGAACGAGAGGGTGGGGCAGGCCGCACAGACATCCGGGCAGCAGTCCCCCATCCCCTCGCATTGCTCGTCGCAGTAGCAGCCGCCTGGGCTCGCCCCGCCGCAAGCGCCCAGGCAGGTCATGGTGCTGTTGACACAAACCCCGGCCTGGCATTCCTCTCCGGCGAGACAAGAGCCGCAGGTCCCGCCGCAGCCGTCGCTGCCGCATTCTTTGCCAACACAGGAGGGCACACAATCGCCGACCCATTCACACATGAGTCCGTCGGGGCCCGGTTGGGCAGGGGGCTCCATACACATCATGAACTGGGTACTCCAGCCGCAGGTAGCGCCCTCCGTAAAGCAGTCCAGCGCGCAAAGGCAGGTGTTCATCCCCACGGGGCAGCCGCTGTTTTCCGCGTTCTCGCAGTAGTAGAGCTGGTCGCCGTTGCAGCAGCCCTCCCAGACCGTGCCGCCGCAATCCGCGGCGATCGCGATACCGCCGAAGGGGCACTCGCCCATGGAGGCCGGATCCTGGCAGGGGCCACCCTCGCAGGTCTGCCAGGGCGCGCAGCCCTCGCAGGCGTCCGGGATGCATGCGCCCTCCTGACAGGTCGATCCCGGCGCGCAGGCGCCGCAGCTCCCGCCGCAGCCGTCGTCGCCGCAGATCTTGCCGCCGCAGTCCGGGGCGCATTGACAGAGGCCGTCCGCGCCGCAGCCCTGACCATCCGGGCAGGTGCCGCAGGTGTCTCCGCAGCCGTCAACGCCGCATTCTTTCCCTTCGCAGTCCGGGGTGCAGACCTCGGGAACGCAGACGCCGGCTTCGCAGTTCGGGGCGGCGCCGGGACAGGTGCCGCAGACGCCGCCGCAGCCGTCATCGCCGCATTCCTTCAGGCCGTCGGGGCCCGTACAGTCCGGGATACAAAGGTCCGGCCCCACTGTGGTGTCAGGGATCGCAGTGTCCGGGATCGCGGTGTCCGGGACCGCAGTGTCCGGGATTGCGGTGTCCGGAATCCCGGTGTCCTGGCCGCGGACGGGGGAGTCCTCTCCCACGGTATCCTGGTGGCCCCAGGAGTATTCGCCGTTGCCGTCGCCGCCGTTGTTGTCACACCCAAGGGCTGTGACGACGGTAACCAGGGCGATGATCATTGTCGTTCTTGTCATTTCGCCAACATCCGGTCCACGAGGCCCGGAGCGAATCTGCGGCCGAGCACCGCGAACCGCTCCTTGCCGATGTATACCTCATTCCTGCCCCGGGCGAGGGCCCGGACGCAAGCAGCAGCGGCCACCCCCACCGGGAGCCCTATACTGCCGTCCTTCCCGATCACGGATCCGTCCCCTCGGAGGGAGTTTTTCACAAGGTCCGTCTTCACGAAGCCCGGCCCCAGGAGGGTGACCCCGACGCCCCGGCCCTTCAGCTCCATCCGCAATGTGTCGAAGAAGCCGTGAAGCGCGTGCTTAGCCGCGCAGTAGGTCGAGAGCCGCTTCATGGGAAGCTTGGCCGCCACACTGCTCACCACCGCGATCCGTCCCGAGCCCCGCTCGAGCATGTGTGACAGGACGGCCTTGCTGAGGGTGATCGGGCCGAAAAAGTCCACGTCCATGATCCGCCGGTCCGTCTCCAAGCTGGTCTTCTCGGCCTTCGCCCACATACCGACGCCGGCGTTGTTCACCAGGATGTCCACCCGTCCGTGGAGGCCGATGGCCTCGTCGACCTTGCCGGACATCCCGTCGAAATCGGTCACGTCCATCGGGAGGAGGGCGACCTTGTCAGGATCGACGCAGGCTGCCTTGACGCGCGCCAGTTCGTCCAGGTCTTTGATGCTAAGATGGCCCGACAGGGCG
>CAZNWW010000302.1:0-5631 GCA_964576155.1 uncultured Myxococcales bacterium
TGAAGCGGGCCTTCTGTCGGACATAGTCAGCGATCTGGGCCTCGTCGCCCTCCACCTCCGACGGCAGCTCGGACTCGTGGGCCATGATCGAGTCGTCGATGATGCGGTCGTACTCACCGCCCGATGGCCAGGCCATCCAGAGCGCCGCAACCAGGGCCAGGGTGATCCCTGCGCTGGCCGGGATGAGGATGGCCGGCCGGAACAGGTTGAGCCACCGAGACCCGTTCGTCCGGGCGAGCGCGCCCTCGATGATAGCGTCCCGCCGTGCAACCGGGAGGACCGGTGCGGGGTTGAGCTTGGCCTCGATGCCGCGCCGTATGTTCACCTCGGCGAGGGCCGTGCGGCGGCAACCGGAGCAGTTCTCGAGGTGCTCCCCGAGCGCGGCGGAGTCTGCCTCGCTGAACTCGCCGTCCAGGTAGTGGTCCAGGAATCGATCCACGTCTCTGCAGTTCATGGTCAACCTCCCTGTCCCTGGTCCGCTCCAGCGCCTTCTCGCGCTGCTCGGAACTGATCGAGGGATTCGAGGACATGGTCCGCATCAGCGGCCTCCGTGTCTTCCTCTGCGGGGGCATCATGGACCAGTCCGAGCTGCTTCCCGAGCTCCAGGAGGTGCTGGCGCATCAGGCGCCTGCCCCGGTGGAGGCGGCTCATCACCGTCCCGATGGGGCAGCCCACCTGATCGGCGATCTCCCGATAGGAGAAGCCCTCCAGGTCCGCCAACACGACCACCATGCGGAAATCCTCGGGCAGCCGCTCCAGGGCCTCACGGATCTGGGAACCCGCCAACCGTGTCACCAGGCTCCGCTCGGGATCCGTGTGGCTCCGCACCAAGAGCTCCTGGGTCTCAGCGTCCCAACGGGGCTCGACTCCCTCGAGGAACTGGACCTCTGGCCGACGGGCCCGCCGCTGATTGATGTGGTGGTTCGTCATTATGCGGAAGAGCCAGGCCCGGGCGTTGGTGTCCGGCTTGTACTTGTCGACGTGCTCGATGGCCTTCGCCAGGGTGTCCTGGGTCAGCTCCTCGGCCCGGCTGCGGTCGCGAGTCATGGACAGCGCGTACCGGAACAGGGAGTTCATGTGAGGCACGAACTCCCGCTCGATGAGCTGTCGGCGCTTTCGTTGCGAACCTGTGAACACGGGGAACCTCCGTCGTTGCAACCCGAAGAACGGGGACGTTCGGGAAATATTCCCAAGCGGAGGTCGAAATTGATGCAGAGAGAGCGGGGCTCCGCCTACTCGCTCTCGCCACCCTCTTCGGTGCCGGTGTCCGTCGTCTCCTGCGCCAAGTTCGGATCCACGGAGACCTTCTGGCTGGCGATGTTCAGGCTGATGCCCACCGACAGGACGATGAACAGGAAGGCCATGATCCAGGTCATTTTGCCCATGAACGTGGCCGCCCCCCGCCCGCTGAATACGGAGCCGGAGCCGCCCCCTCCCCCGCCGAAGGCCGCGCCCATGCCGCCGCCCTTGCCCGCCTGGAGCAGGACGATGAGGATCAGGAACAGGCAGGCGATGGTGTACATGATGATGAGGATGGTGAGGAGCATATTCTCCCTCCTTGCGTTTTTCTAAAGAGCAGCCTTCACGATAGCGATGAACGAGTCGGCTTTCAGCGCGGCCCCGCCGACCAATGCGCCGTCCACGTCGGGTATCGCCAGCAGATCCGCTGCGTTGTCGGCTTTTACCGAGCCGCCGTACTGGATTCGGATCCCGTCGCCGGCCGTTCCGCCGAAGCGGTCCTTCAGCCAGCTGCGGATCCAGGCGTGAACTTCGTCGACCTGAGCGACCGAGGCCGTGTGGCCGGTGCCGATGGCCCAGACGGGCTCGTATGCGATGACCAGATCCTCCTCCGCCCCGAGCTTGAAGCCCTCGAGTCCGCCGTCGAGTTGAGCCTCGAGCACCGCCATGGTGCGGTCGGCCTCTCGCTCGTCGATGGTTTCGCCGATGCAGAGGATCGACTTGATCCCGGTCTCGGTGAGGTCCCTCAGCTTGCGGTTGGTGTCTTCGATGGTCTCGCCGTAGACGTGGCGCCGCTCCGAATGCCCGATGAGGCACCAGGATGCGCCCGCGTCCTTCAACATGTCTGCGCTGCTCTCGCCGGTGAACGCGCCGAAACCCTTGGCGTAGACGTTCTGGACGCCGACGATGATGCGGGACTCAGCGAGGCGGCTCGCCACGGCGTGGACCGAGAGGGCCGACGGGAAGACGCCGATGTCCACCGCGCGCATCCGCTCGGTGATACGCTGGATCTCCACCGCCAGGGCCACGGCCTCGGGCACGGTGAGGTTCATCTTCCAGTTTCCCGCTATGAACGGGCGTCGGTCAGGTTTCATGGCCCCTCTCTCCTATTCCTCGAGGGCTCTGAGCCCGGGGAGTTCCTTGCCTTCCAGGAACTCCAACGCGGCGCCGCCACCGGTGGAGACGTGGTTCATGAACGCAGTGACCCCGGCTTTGCGGACCGCGGCCGCGCTGTCACCACCGCCGACCACGGTGTAGGCGGGGCTGCGTACGAGGGTCTTGGCGATGGTCTCGGTGCCCAGGTGATACGGAGGGGTCTCGAAGACTCCCATCGGTCCGTTCCATAGCACCGTACCCGCATCCAGGAGCTTCTCACGGAAGAGCTCTCGGGTTACGGGGCCGATGTCCACTCCCATCAGCTCATCGGGAACCGTGGCATCGTCCGTTGCGGTCCACTCACCATCGGTGGTCAGATCCTGAGCAGCGATGTGATCCACGGGGAGGATGATCTCCACGCCCCGCTTCAGGGCCTTCTTGAGCATCTTCCCTGCGACCTCGACGTCTTCAGCGGCGAGCCGGGACCGTCCGATGGCTACGCCCCGGGCGGCCAGGAACGCGTAGGCCATGGCCCCGCCGATGATCATCCTGTCTACACGGGAGAGGAGGTTGGTGAGGACGCCGATCTTGTCCGACACCTTCGCGCCGCCCGTGATGGTGACGAAGGGACGCACCGGCCGCTCCAGGAGCTTGCCCAGCACCTCGACCTCCTTCGCCACCAGGAGCCCCATGCCCTTGTCAGGGATGATCCGCGGCACGCCCGTGGTGGATGCGTGGGCGCGATGCATGGTGCCGAACGCTTCGTTTACGTAGACATCAGCGAGGCTGGCGAGTTGCTTCGCCAGGCCGTCGCTGTTTCGGGTCTCGCCGGGCTCGAAGCGGAGATTCTCCAGGAGCATTACCTGGCCGTCCCTGAGCGCCGCGGCGAGCTTCTGGGGTCCATCACCGACGCAGTCTTCGGGGAAGATGACTTCAGTATCCAGGAGCTGGGCGAGGCGCGCCCCGACGGGCTCCAGAGAGTGCTCCTGCATCCGCCTGCCATTGGGGCGGCCCAGGTGGGACGCGATGACCAGCCGTGCTTCCCGGTCCAGCAGATGCTGGATCGTGGGCAGGACCGCCTGGATCCGGGCGTCGTCGGTGATGTTGCGGTCTTCGTCCATCGGGATGTTGAAGTCAACCCGGAGAAATACACGGCGATTGTCTACCGGCAGCTCGGCGAGCTTCTTGATGGCCATGTCCGATCTCCTCGGGACGAAACGGGCGGCGATACGTTAAGGGAATGCCGGTGGATGGTCAATCGGAATTTGAATCCACGGGGTGCTCGATCTTCAGGTGGAGCTCCTCGAGCTGCGTCGGATCCGCTTCGGACGGGGAGCCGGTCATGAGATCTGCGGCCCGGGTGGTCTTCGGGAACGCAATGACGTCGCGGATGGAATTGCCGCCAGTGAGCAACATCACGACCCGGTCCATTCCCAACGCCAGTCCGCCGTGAGGAGGTGCACCGTAGCGCAGCGCGTCCAGGAGGAACCCGAACTTCGCCCGGGCCTCCTCCTCCTCGATGCCCAGGGTGCGGAAGACCCGCTCCTGCATCTCGCGGTCGTGGATGCGGATCGAACCACCGCCCAGCTCCATCCCGTTGAGGATCACGTCGTATGCCCGGGAGTTGACGCTGAGGGGATCGCTCTCGAGGTTCTCCAGGTCTTCGGGCGCCGGCTGGGTGAATGGGTGGTGCATCGCATGAACGGCGCCGGTCTCGTCGTCCTTCTCGAACATCGGGAAGCGCTCCACCCAGAGGAAGCGGAGCTCCCCTAATGTGTCCGGGAACGCCTCGGGGCCGAGGACCGTTCGGAGGTGTCCCAGCGCGGGCTCCACCATGGTACGCGGGCCGGCGAGTACCAGGATCAGGTCGCCAGACACGGGAGAGAACTGGGTGTCGAAGTGCTTGAGCTCGTCCTCGGTGAGGAACTTCACGGCGGGCCCCTTCAGGTCCTCGAGCTCCCGCTTGAACCACAGCACACCCTTCGCTCCGAAGCGCCCCACCATCTCGGAGAGCTTGTCGATCTCCTTGCGGGACTTCGCTGCGCCGTCGGGCACCAGGATGCCCTTGATCACGCCGCCGCCCTCGATGGCCGAGGAGAAGACCTTGAAGCCGCTGGACGCGAAGAGGTCGGTGACGTCGCGCATGGCCATGGGGTAGCGCAGGTCGGGGCGATCCGACCCGTACAGGGACATGGCCTTGTCGTAGGAGAGTCGAGGGAATGGGAGCGTGACCTCCCGTCCGATGAGTCCGCGCACCAGCTCGATCATGAGGCCCTCGACGATCTCGATGATGTCGTCTTCACTGACGAAGGACATCTCCAGGTCGATCTGGGTGAACTCCGGCTGCCGATCCGCGCGCAGATCTTCGTCCCGGAAGCAGCGCGCAATCTGGAAATACCTGTCGAAACCCGAGACCATGAGGAGCTGCTTGAGGGTCTGGGGCGACTGGGGCAGCGCAAAGAAATTCCCTGGCTGGACCCGGGACGGGACCAGGTAGTCCCGCGCACCCTCGGGTGTACTCTTGAGCAGGATCGGCGTCTCGATCTCGAGGAAGTCGTTATTCAGCAGGAAGTCCCGGGTGATCCGGTTCGCCTCGGAGCGGGCCCGGAGCCGGCGCTGCAGGGGCGGCCTGCGGAGATCCAGGTACCGGAAGCGCAGGCGGGTCTCCTCGTGCGCGTCCACGTCCTCTTCGATAGGGAAGGGGATCGGTTCGGAGGCACCCAACACCTCCATGCGCTGGACCACGACCTCGATCTCCCCGGTGGCCATGCCCGGGTTTGCGTCCGCGCCGCGGCTGTCCACGCGACCGTCCACGGCCACGACCCACTCTGAGCGGAGCTGGCGCGCCGTAGAGAAGTTGACCTCGTCGTCCGCGTCGAACCGGAGCTGGACCACGCCGGTTACGTCCCGGAGGGTCACGAAGACCTGGCCGCCCATGTCCCGTACCCTGTGCACCCAGCCCATGAGGACCACCGTCTTGCCTGCGTGTGATCCCCGCAGCTCGCCGCATCGGTGGCTCCGTTTGATCTGATCGACGAAGAGCATCGCTGTCCCTCCCCTGGGTTCCGTAGGTGACGGCCGAGTGTAATCGCGGCCAGGGTTCAAGACAAGCGTCTCGACAGCTTTCGAGGCGTCGAATATACTCCCCGCCATGCGATGTCTGGTGCTCATCCTGGCTTGTCTGCTGCTCTCATGTGGAGGAGATGAACGCTCGGTCCTCGTGGGCCTGCCGGATGATCCCGGGGCCCTGTTCGCCAAGGCCGATGACGAGGCGGTGGTAGCGACGGTGGGGGATTG
>CAZNWW010000303.1:0-5625 GCA_964576155.1 uncultured Myxococcales bacterium
CACATAAGGCAACACCCCCCTCGCAATGGTGCTCCCAACAAGAGGGGGGAGGGTCCGTGCTCATCCGAATGTCGGTTACAGCACCCCCAACCGCAACGTACATCGAAGGAGCTGTGTTTCTGATCATTGAGTCGACCGGCAACGCCGGTTGAGGTGCTCAGGGCAATCATCAATCTTCACTTCCCCCCAATTCGTTGCTACCTTCGATTCCGAAAGGTGATCCAATGCCCAACCCGACCCTCGGCCAGTTCCTCTTCTCCCACCTCGCCTCCCTCGGCGTCCGCCACGTCTTCGGAATCCCCGGAGACTACATCCTGACGTTGTTCCGGACCCTGGAGGAGACTGCGGGGATCGAGGCAGTGGTTGCGATCCATGAGCCCCACGCGGCCTTCAGCGCAGACGCGTACGGACGGCAGACCGGCCTCGGGGTCCTGCTGGTGACCTACGGGGTGGGTGGCTTCAACGCAATGAACGGGGTGGCCGGGGCTTACGCAGAGCGATCTCCCCTGCTGGTGGTGAGCGGCGGGCCGCCCACGGATTATGTCCACGCTGCGGATCCCCTGACACCGCAGCACCACCACCTGGTGAAGAGCGCGACCTCCCAGATGGACGCCTACCGGAGCGTGACCGCCCATGCGATGCGGATCTCCAATGCGACGGAGGCTCCGGCACAGATTCGAGCCGCCACGGCCCAGGCCATGGAGGAGCGCCTGCCGGTGTACCTCGAGATCCCGACGGATCTCATGGATGTCCCGGTCGAGTCGGACTCGGTCCCGTCACCGACCGAATGGAACCCGGCCCCGCTGGAGCGGGCCGCAGACCTGTTCGCGAAGCGTATTGCGTCGGCGCAGAGCCCGGTGCTCCTGATCGGGGAAGAGGTGGCTCGCTTCAGGCTCCAGGACGCTGTACGGCGTCTCATGGCCACCCGCACGATCCCCGCGTTCACCACGATCCAGGGAAAGGGGGCCCTCGCTGAGACCTCCCCCGGAGTTCTCGGGGTTTACGGCGGGGTTCTGTCCGCGTCAGCCGCGGCGCGAGCCACGGTGGAGGCCGCTGACCTCGTCGTGATGCTGGGCAGCCAGGTGACCGACATAAACTGCGGTCTGTTTACTGCAGATCTGGATCCCGAGCGCCTCCTCATAGCGAAGTGTGAGTGGGTCGGTGACGGTGCCTCGCGATTCGAGGGTCGGATCCCCTTCCCGAGGTTCATGGAGGCCCTGGCGGCGAGGGTCCCCGCTGGCGCGCCGCGGGGCTGGCCCGAGTCGCTGCGTCCAGACCCCGGCGACGGGCTCATGGATCGGTACATGGCCGCGATCGATCAGGGGTTGGGGCCCGACGACGTCCTCGTCACCGACACCGGAGACAGCACTTACGGGAGCCTGGTGGTCCGTCCCCGCCGGGACCGGGGCTACCTGGCGTCGTCCTTCTACAACACCATGGGCTTCGCGGTCCCCGCGGCCGTTGGAGCCGCCCTCGCAGAACCCGGGGTTCGTCCGATCGTCCTGGTGGGGGATGGTGCGTTCCAGATGACCGGCCTCGAGCTCTCAAACCTGGTGCGGCATCGCATCGCCTCCACGGTGGTGTTGTTTAATAACGACGGCTTCGGCATGCAGCGGATCTTCGTGGACGGCCCATTCAATGACCTGGCGCGCTGGGACTACTCGAAGGTCCCCGAGCTGGTCGGGGGCGGCGGCTATTTCCGCGTCGACAGCCCCGAGGCCCTCCTCCTCGCCATGGAGGCCGCCCGGAGGCGTACGGACGGGCCGACCCTGGTGGAGGCGGTGATCCCCAAGGGGGAGATTTCCACAAGCCTGCGCGTGATGCAGAAGATCGTAACGCGGAGTCGAACCGGTGTCTGCCCTCTGCGCGCCGACGAGGCGGGGGCCTGCAACCACGAATCGTCGTGTGCGTTCTGTCGGGCAACGATCTGGAAAAAATAGTGTGGGCCGACTCTTCGGGGCCGGAGACCCCTCCCACAGGGAGAACGATCAGTTGCTGGAGGTCTCTTCGGCGCCGTAGCCCTTGCGCATGACGCAGCGCTGGCCGATCTCCAGCTCCTTGATCGAGCGGGTCACGACACCTAGGGATGTGTTGTCGTAGGGCTCCACGATCATGATCTCGCCGATGACCTCCCAGGGGAGATCCATCTGATCGTCCTTCGGGGGCGGGCGCAGGGGAGCGTCCTCGTCTTCGCCGAAGTCGAACGTGCTGCGCTTCGCTGCCAGGTCGGACCGTGTGGCAGAGCCGTGACCCTTGCGGCCATCACCCTTCTCGGTGACCACGAAGCGGTTCCCGGCCTCCACACCATCCTGGCGGCCCTTGTCCACAAAGACATACTCGTTCTCGCCGAGGTTACCGACCTCCTCGAAGGCTGAGAGGATCACCCCTTCCAGCCTGGAGGTGTTGACTCGGGGCTGCACCCTGAACTGGTGGGTGAAGATGTCCGTGAGCATGTCGCCCCGCTGGATCTCCTCGTAGGTCTTCAGGAGCAGGGCCTTCACGAAGCGCTTCTCCACTCCCAGGACCTTGGCCACTCCGAGGTGACGCACCTGGTACCCGGCGATCTTTTTGTCCGTCGGGTGGATCACGTCACCTTCCTTGCGGTAGATCGTGAACTCCTCGCCCTCCTTGATCCTCTTCGGGATGTAGAACTCGACGTAGATCTCGTCGTACTGGGCGAGGTAGTCCCGCTCCTCCCTGGAGAAGATGATCTTGCCGGACTCCTTGAACTTTCGATCGGAGATGAAGCCCTTGGAGCGGGCCTCGATCTGGATATCCTTGGGCTTCTCGGTGTACCTGGATTTGGACCAGACGATTGCGCCGCCTCGTTCCACCAGAGACTTCGGGAACAGCACCACGTAGTCCCCGGGATAGATCCAGTGGGGGTTGGTGATCTGCGCGTTGAAGGCCCAGAGGGTCGGCCAGAAGTGCGGGTCGTCGAAGAACAGCTCGGAGATGTCCCAGAGGGTGTCTCCCTCCTCGACGATGTAGATCCGCTCACCGGTGATGGATGGGTAGGTGCTGACGATGAGTGGCTCGTCGTCGGCGACGGCCGGCGCGGCCATCACGGTCAGCAGGATCAAGGTTGCCCATATCGAGCGCAGGCTCTGTCGCATATCGTCCCCCTTAGAGGAGCTCCGCTTTTCGTTTCGCAGCCAGCCGGGCCGCAGGGGTGCCCGGGAAGGTCCGGATCAGCTTGTCGAACAGCTCCCGAGCGCGGTCCCGCATCCCCAGCGACGAGTAGCAGAAGGCCGCCTTCAGGATAGCGTCGGGGACCTTGTTGCCGCGGGGGTACTGCACCACCACTTGTTCAAAGTGGGCGAGGGCCTTGTGGTGCATCTGACGGTCGTAGTATGCCTCGCCGATCCAGTAGGTGCAGTTGTCCGCGTAGCCGTGTCGCGGGAACTGACTCAGGAAATCCTCGAACATCGCCACCGCTTCGCGGTGTCGCTTCTCTTTGAGCAGGGCCATGCCCTTCTTGTAGAGATCCAGGGCCCGTGTGTCATCACGCGTCTTCTCGGCAGCCGTCTTTATCGACGCCGCAGCGACGGCGGGCGCAGCCTCGGGGACTGCGTCGAGGTCAGCGGCGCCGTCGCCTGACGCTACTATCTGGCCGTACTCGTCCAACATCTGGAACTGGATGGTGCCGGTGACGACGGGCTCCGGTGCCGGTGGTTCCGGCGCCGGCGGCTCCGGGGTTGTGATCCCAGGGGCCGGGTAGACCACGTCGTGGAGCGGTGCAATCTCGGTCGGGTAGATGGGTCTGGTGGTGGGCTGGAGGCGCACCACGGGCAGCGCGGCTGGTGGGCCGGTGCTCCCGAGCACCAAGCGGTTGCTGTCCACCTGGTCGTGGAGGAGCAGGAGGCGATTGTCCATGTCCTCGAGCATGATTCCGTTATTGCTCTGGACGGTACGGACCTGGTGCAGCTCCTTGCGGATCTCGGCGAGCTGCTTCTCCAGGTCGGAGTGGTCGTGACAGCTCGAGGCCCCCAGGGTAACGAGCATGACCATGAGCCGGACATGTCGCAGGCGCCTTGAAGTTCTCGCGCGAAACTCGACCACGGAACACCTCCCGTGGCGATTCTAGGCCATGGGGGGGTGGGAACCAAAAAAGAAGGTCATTGAGAACCCACGCGCGAAGATTCGGGCGCGCCCGAGAGATCCACCACTGCGTCTGCGATCCGCTGCCCCGTCTCCCGGCCGTACCACCCCATTGCGTTCTCGTAGTGGAACATCTCCGGATTCACCTCGGGGGACCATGTGTAGTCTTCGGGCATGTGGACGTAGCCGATGAAGCCGTTGGAGTGGGATGATACCACCGCCAGATCCCCGCGGGCCATGGCGCTCCTGATATAGAGCGTGGCCCCTACGCCGAAGTCTGCGGGGATCCCCGCCAGCCGGACCGGCCCTACGCCGAGCAGGATCAGGGGAACCGTGGCCTCCTTTGGGGCAACCGCGGCGCTGAAGATGGACCCCACCATCGAGGACAGACCGGCGCGTGTCACCGAGCGGAGGCCCCTCCCTACGGCGGGTGGGCGCCTGCGCTGTAATTCCAGGTCCCGGCGGGCCCATGACAGGTCGGGATCGGGGACCTCGGTGGCCCCGGCCAGGGCACGGCCCAGGCCATCTCCCAGGAGGCGCGCTACCAGGTCCAGGTGGTCGTTCAGGGCCACTGGATACTCAGGGAAGATCGTGTTGAGGCCCCCCACCGCTCCCAGGACGAAGAGGGGCAGGAATCCCTGATCTTCCAGGTCCGCGGCGACCCGTCCCGGGTAGTCTGCGCTCTCCGCAGCGGCCTCGCCCAAGGCTACGACCACGGGATGCCCCGACGCGGACCAGATGAGGAGGGGGGCCGCGTCCTTGCGACGCAGCTCCATGGCCAGGACGCGGTCGTCCGTGGGGCCGCCGGCCCGGCGCCTGTTCATGGTGAGCCCGGGGACCTGGGAGGCTCCAGTCCTGAATTCTGATACCGGCGTGAGGTCGTTGAGCGCTGCCTCGAGGACCGTCCGGATTCGGTCCAGGAGAAGCGCACGCAATGCCGGCTGGTATCGTCCCATGAAGAGGCGGGCCAGGGGGCGATCAATGGTCCCGCCCATGGCCGAATGTGTGTGGGACGCGTTGAGGAAGACCCCGGCGTAGCCCAGCTCCCGGGCCGCGTCTTCCACTGCGCCGTGGAGGGCCGGATCCACAACCAGGATGTCCACACCCACGAGCGCGATGGTCCGCGCTGCCTGGCGAAGGGCTATGCAGGTGGCTCGGGTGGGATCCCGGACCCAGGTCGCAAGGCGCTCGCCTCCGGTCACGATCCCCGCCAGGGGATAGGGCGCCTCCGGCGCCAGATCCACCCGGGCCCAACCTGCCTGGAGTCGTTCCATCATCAGCCTCCTCGCTGGTCGCTGCGGTATCCTAGCACAGGGCCTCGCGGACCGGGAGGGCGAACCCGAGAGACTTGAACGGCATTTCCAACGATGGTAAAACCCGAGGGAATCTGGCTGACAGGAGATCGGGATGTCCGGACACAGCAAATGGAGCACCATCAAGCACAAGAAGGGCAAGGCCGACGCGGCGCGGGGCAAGCTCTTCACCCGCCTCATCAAGGAGATCACCGTAGCGGCCCGCATGGGC
>CAZNWW010000304.1:0-5613 GCA_964576155.1 uncultured Myxococcales bacterium
CTTGATATCCTGTCGGCTCCCCCAATGCCGTAAAGCCCCCGGCTCCAGTCGGGCCTCGGGAGCGCCCCAGGTGATCCCCCGCTTGAGGAGCCGCTTGCGGTGGGTGGCGAGGAACGCGATCTTCAGGTCGTGCTTGGGCAGGGTCAGCGTCTCACCGGCGGCATCGAGCGCGATCTCGTAGCCCGCCGCCTCGGTGAGCCGCCCCTGGACCAACCGACCCCCGAGCAAGGCGAGGACCACGTCCTGCCCGAGATATCCGTCCAGGCGGCTCTCCGTGTAACCCTGGTGGGTCTTGTGGTCCCGGAGCCGCTTCTTGAACTGCGCCTCATCGGGGGTCATGCGACCCTGGCGGATCAAGCTCGATCCATGGACGTCGATCCGGCCCTCGTCCAGGAGACGGTCAGCCAGCTCATCGCGCTGCATGTCCAGGAGCGCGTCGGAGAGGTCCCGCTCACCGCAAGCCACCATCCGCGCAAGGTGTGTGGGCATCGAGAAGCGCTCCATGAGGGAGTGCATTCTCACCCGCGCCTCCCGATCGAGGCGGCTCTTGCCCTCGGCCAACTCAGGCCCTCCCCTTGAACCAGGCGATGTTGAACAGGAGCCCGATCCCCGCCATGATCGACAAGAGGGAAGACCCTCCATAGGAGAGGAACGGGAGTGTGATCCCCACCACGGGGAGCAACCCGGTGACCATCCCGATATTCATGAAGGTCTGCCACGCCAGGTACGAGGTCACCCCGATGGCCACAAGCACTCCGAAGCGATCCCGCGCCAGGCGGGCGACGTAAAGGCCCCAGAGGAGAAGTGCCAGGTATAGAGACAGCAGGAACATGCACCCCACGAACCCCCGCTCCTCCGCGTAGGTGGTGACGATGAAATCGGTCTGCATCTCGGGGAGGTACTTCAGCCGGGACTTGGAGCCCATGTGGGCGCCCTTACCGAGGAATCCTCCGGCCCCGATGGCCCAGACCGCCTGCTCTGGCTGCATGTTCTTGTCGAGGATCTTCTTCGCCTCCGGGTCCCACTTGAACTGCTCCGGGTTCAGCCAGAGGCGGAATCGGTTCTTCTGGTAGTCCTGGATCAGATCGAGCTGCCAGCCCGCGGGGAACACCAGGGCCACGACGCCCACCAACCAGAGGAACGACGGTAAACGCATTCCCTCATAAAGGACCATGGTGAAGGCTACCCCGAGGCACAGTAAGGTGGTGCCGAGATCCGGCTCGAGGAGAACCAGCACAGCGGGCCCCAGGACGTAGAGGAAGATCTTCCAGAGACTCCTGAGGGTATGGTACTCAGGCTTGTGCCGCTCCCGCAGCTCCCTGGCCAGGAGCAGGATCAACGCAAGCTTCAAGAACTCCGAGGGTTGGACCGTCAGGCCGAAGATCACCAGCCAACGACGTGCGTTGTTCACCTCCTTGCCCCATAGCAGGGTCACGATCAGGAGGATCACCACGGTGATGTAGATGGGCCAGGCCAGGCGTTCGAAGAGGCGGAAGTCCAGCACCGCCACCACCACCGCGACGATGATCGCCAGGAGGTACCAGATCACCAGCCGCTGGTGAAACAGGTCTCCGGAGTAGTAGTCCGCGTTCCGCATATTGATCAGGGAGATAACGACCAGGAAGACCAGGACCGGGATCACCGCGAGGTTCCAGTTGACGCGCCGGCTGCCGAGGTTTCTCCGTATCATCGCCCCTCCTCGGCGCCTGGGATCAACCCCCTCGAGACGAGACGATAGATGATGCGGCTGACGATGGGGCCGGCGACCGACCCGCCGAAGCCGCCGTGCTCAACGAAGACCACCACGGAGATCCGCGGGTTCTCCGCCGGCGCAAACGCGACCATCCAGGCGTGATCCTCCAGGAGCCACTGGGCGATCGCAGGGCTCACGTCAGGCTTGACCTCCCGCGCCTCCGCCGTACCGGTCTTGGCGCCGAAGCGGATACTGGCCAGGTGCGCTTTGTGCGCTGTGCCGTCCTCGCTCTCGACGACCTCGACCATGGCCTCGCGGACGAAGTCCAGGTAGGCCTTGGGGATTCCCAGGTCCTTGTCGGTCTCCCCCCGGGTCACCCGCAGAACGTTGCCCTGGCGGTCCTCGATCCGCTGGACGACGTGGGATCGGATAACGATCCCGCCGTTGGCCACCTGCGCCGTCACCATGGCCATCTGTAGAGGTGTCGCGCGGATGTCCTTCTGGCCCACCGCGGTGGACAAGGTGAAGCCCGGCCGGAAGCCACCCTTTGAGTGGCGCTCGTGCCAGGTGCGGGAGGGCACCAGGCCGGCGCTCTCGCCGATCTCGATCCCGGTCTTGGCCCCGAGCCCGAAGAGGGTGGCGTACTACTCGAGGCGGTCGATACCGAGCCACTCGCCCAGGCGGTAGAAGTAGACGTCGCAGGAGCCGATCATTGCGTGGAGGAGATCCAGATCACCGTGGCCGTACCGGTTGTAGCAATGGAATCGCCGATCCGAGAAGTCGTAGAACCCAGGACAGTTGACCACGGTGTCCAGGGTGCCGATCCCCTCGTTGAGGCCGGCGAGGGTGGTGATCATCTTGAAGGTTGACGCCGGCGGGAACGCGACGGTGGCCTTGTTCACCATGGGATAGTAGGGGTTCTCGTCGATGCGGGCCTTGCGCTCCCGGGTGAGGCGGCCCGACCAGAGGTTGGAGTCGAAGGTCGGGTGAGAGACGATCCCCAAGACCTCTCCATTCCGTACATCCAGGACCACCGCGGCGCCGGAGTTCGTGTGCCCGAGGGACTCCTGCAGGATCTCCTGGATCCTGACATCGATGGTGAGAACCACGTTGTTGCCTGGAACGGGCATCTCCGTGCGGAGGTTGCCCAGATCCGCCCCCAGCTCTGCAGGGGAGCGCCTGCGTCCGCCGGAGGAGCGCACGTAGACCTGCTCTCCGGTGCGGCCTCGGAGGACCTCCTCCAGGGAGCGCTCGACCCCTCGCCGGCCGATGTTGTCCCCGGGGCGGTAGAGCCCCGGGTGTGCGTCCAGATCGTCCCTGGACACCTGGTTCATGTAGCCCAGCAAATGCGCGGCGAGGGTCCCGAGGGGGTAGCCCCTGAGGATCACGTCGTCGAGCTCCACTCCTCGCAGCTCGTGGAGGCGCGCCTCGAGGACCGCTGCCTGATCCGAATAGGGTTGTGCGCAGCGGGAGCAGGCGAGGTTGTGGATCCCGTGGTGGAGGGCGGCCCCGTCTACCGGGCATTGCTCCCCCATCGCGAACCGGCGGTTGCAGTTCGAGCATTGATGGAAGCCCTCCTCCTTACGCTCCAGAGGGGTGCTGTCGTAGGGACATTGGTCGTGCCCCCCGCTCATGCGATCATAGCGGGTCCCGCAGACCGGGCACCAGAGGTACGGCTCGGGCTCCCTGGTCTCGAGGAGGTAGGCGTCCGCCGGGCAATGCTGGGAGACCACCCTGCGGCTCACCCGGATCGAACGGAACCGGGCGTCCTTGTCCTCCAGGGCCCGCTCGCAAGCCTCACGCAGCTCCGCCACCCGCTCGTGGGAGAGCTCCAGCACCTCCTGGAGCACCGAGAGGACCTCGTCGAGGTCTTCGATGTAATGGGGCACGAGAGAGACTGCCTTCGTGTGGATGTTCCCCGCCAGGAGGATCCCGTTGCGGTCACGGATTTCCCCCCGCTCAGCCGGGATGCGCGTGCGTACGATCTGGTTTATCTTCGCGAGCTTCTCGTACTTCTCGCCTGCGAGGATCTGAAGATAGAAGAACCGGGACGCAAGGACGAGTATCAACAGAGTGATCAGGATGACGCCCCAGCGGTTCTGGGCCCGGTACTCCATCATCTCGGGCTGGTTGCTCCCCAGCATTACGCCCCCGTCAGAGAAGCCGCCGCGACCGCGGGGCCTCGATCTTCTCTGTCAGGCGGTCCGTCCGGCCACAGATCCACGCCACCACCGGCCCGAAGGGGGCCGCTATCAGGGCCTGGGGCACCATGAGCCGCAGGACCAGGTTGAACTGATCGAAGAGCTGGTCGAAGATCGCCGAGAGAACAAAGAAGACCCCCGACGCCAGCAGGGACGCCACACCGGTGACCAGCATGAACACGATCGGCGGCCGGTAATCGAGCCGCTTCGAGAGCAGAAGAGCCAGTAGATAGACCAGCAGGTAGATCTCCGAGTGCATCCCCACGAGCCCGCCGCCGCTGAAGCCATCCCGGATGAGACCCAACAGGAATGCACCCGCCGCACCCGCCGCGGGGGGTGCGACCAGGGCAAGGTACAGGACTATGCCCAGGGTGAGGTGGGGAGCGTACATCCCCACATGGAGGCTGTGCAGGAGCGGCGACTCCAGCGCAGTCAGCACGTACCCGAGCGTCAGCAGAAGTATGACTTGCAGGCTCGCACCCATCACTCCTCCTCCTGCCCGGCCCACGGGTCTACGACCCGCTGCTGGTAGTTGGTGATGATCAGGACCTCATCCAGATGTCCCAGATCCACTGCGGGAACAATCGAGACCTCCTGGTGCTTCCCGGTGGGCTGCACCGTGCCCGACACCAGCCGCCCCACGTCGAGTCCCTTGGGAAAGACCTGCTCGTGGCCGGTGGTGACCAGGAGGTCATTCGCGGACAGGTCCACCTGCTGGAAGGGGAAGTGGAAGGAGACCGCGTAGGAGAGCCCGTCGCCCTGGCCGACCACGGTGCCCGTGATCCCCTTGCCGGCGATCAGCGCGCTCAGGCGGCTCCGGCTATCCGTCAGGAGCATCACGTCGCAATACCTGTCGCTCACCCGCTCGACCTTGCCCACGACGCCCTGGTGGGTGACGACGGGCATACCGGGGCGCACTCCTTCCTCGGTGCCGCTGTCCAGCACGACCCTGAGGACCCGGAAGTAGGGCGAGGTGTCCCGTGCGACCACCCGCGCCGAGAGGAAACTGAAAGCCTCGTGTCCCTCACGGAAATCAAGGAGCCGCTGAAGCCGGGCATTCTCCTCCAAAGAGTCCTGGCACCGCCCGACCATCTCGAGGAGCCGCTTGCGCTCCTCACGCAGCTCTCCGTTCTGCCCCTCCACCTCCACCAGGTATACGTATCCGCGCCAGACCGATGTGACTCCGTCGATGGTGCCGGCCACGATCTGCTGCCCAGGCGCGGCGAGCAACGTCAGTCCCTGCGCGAACATCGACCCCCTGTGGATCTCCTTCCCGTGGAAGTAGAGTGAGGCGAGGGGGATGACGAAGAGGATAGCGAAGAGGATCGGGAGAAAGAGTCTGTGCTTGGAGGCGGCCATGGCCCTACTCGGGCAGCGCCACTTCGCTGAGCAGATCCAGCTCATCGAGGGCGCGACCGGCTCCGAGGACTACCGCGCTGATCGGATCCTCGGAGAGGGTGACGGGGAGCCCGGTTTCTTCACGGATCAGGTGGTCCAGACCCCCGAGGAGTCCGCCGCCGCCCGTGAGGACGATCCCCTTGTCGACGATGTCCGCGGAGAGCTCGGGCGGCGTGCCCTCCAGGGCTTGACGGATCGCCTCGATGATGCCGGACACCGGATCCGTCAGCGCATCCCGGACTTCATCGGAGTTCACGAGGGCGCTCTTGGGGATCCCTGCGATCAGGTCGCGGCCCTTGACCTGTTGGGAGCGGGGCTCGT
>CAZNWW010000305.1:0-5606 GCA_964576155.1 uncultured Myxococcales bacterium
CTTCGCCGGGCTGCGGGTCTGGCAGGACCGCGACTCCGACGGCGTGTCCGACCCCGGAGAGTTGATTCGCCTCTCGAAGCTCGGCGTGGATAGGATCCCGCTGGACGCGGACCAGAGCGGCAAGGTCGTCGCGGGCAACCGGGTCGTCTACGAAGTCACCGCCACCGGCGACGCCGGCCAGCGGATCCTCGGGGACGCGTTCCTCCGCACCGCGCAGCACGCCCGCATCTCTTCGGCCCGCTAGGGCCGCTCCACCCTCTTCAGATTTGGCACTCTCACTGGATCCCCATACACTATCTCCCAAGGATGGAGGTTGAGCCTTGCGATTACTTCTCTTGACGGTAGTCCTTGCGGTGTTGGTGGGCGCCTGTGACAGCGGCGGCGACAGCTGCGGGGAGATTTCCCCGTCCGGGGGCGGCGACACGCTCCCTGGGTGGGACAGCTGGAAGCCCCCTGAGGGGGAGGACATCGTCATCCCGCCCGGCGTGGACACCATCACCAGCGGCAACATCGCCATCGAACTCCAGATCTCGGGTGATGTCCTTAGCGGCTACGTGGAGATCGTGGCGACCGTCTACTCCGAGCTGCCCGCCATGGGCGTGGAGTTCTACGTGGACCAGGTCCGTGTCGACACGGACATCATCCCGCCCTACGACGTCATGATCAATACCGCTCTCTACGAGGACGGTGACCATCTGCTGTCCGTCTACACGGCCAACGAGGTTGGCGGGTACGCCTCCGCTACGATTACCGCGGTCTTTGACAACACCCCCCCCGCATTCACCTCCCTCGTGCCCGCGGAGGGCACGGGCCTGTTCTTCGAGGACGGTCCCCTCCACATGGCCCTCGACGTAGCGGACGTGAACCCCCTGGACGCAGTGGAGTTCCGGGTCAACGGTCTCCTGGTAGCAGATTTCCCGGCGCCGCCCTACGAGGGCGACATCCCCTGGGAGACCGTTTACGTGGACGAGGGCTCCCTGCCGAAGAACCTTCTCCTCCAGTATTATGCGAGAGATTACTTCGGCCTCGTCACCGAAGTAGGGTACAACACCATGGTGTATAAGCGCCTCGCCTGGACGGCCGTCACCCTGGGAGAGATCTGGGCCACCGCGGGGCTCCTCCCCAACGGGAACCTCGTCGTCGGCAACCTCAACAACAAGCTCACCTGTGTCACCCCGGAGGGCGTTCCCGTGTGGGACCTGGATCTGCCCGGCGGCATCTCCGTGGCCCCGGCGGTGGATCCCGCGACGGGGAATATCTTCGTGGGTGCGCTGGATGGGAAGATCTACGGCGTCTCGCCTGCGGGCAGCCAGATCTGGAACCAGGAGCTGCTGTCCCCCCCCGGAGGCGGGCTGGTTGTGTCCGGGAGCAACGTCATCGTCGCCGCCTACGACGGCAAGGTCCGGGCGTTCACCATGTCCAACGGCTCCGAGGCCTGGAGTGTCCAGCTTCCGGGGCTGATCTCCTCATCCGTGGCGGTGGCCCCGGACGGGACCGTCTACGTCGGGACCCAGGACACTAAGCTCTATGCAATCAAGAACGGGACCGTGCAGTGGACCCACCCCACCGGCGGGGAGATCTGGTCGACCCCGGCGGTAGGCCCCGACGGGACGATCTATATCGGCTCCAACGACGGGTGGCTCTACGCGGCCAACGCCGCGGGCGGCACCAAGTGGGTCAGCGAGATCAAGGGTCAGATCTGGGGCCAGCCCCTGGTGGGACTCGACGGCGCGGTTTTTGTGGGCTCCACGTCCAAGTACCTCACTCGGGTCGAGGCCACCTCGGGGACCATCGAGTGGAGCACAAAGCTCGACGGGCTCTCCTACTCGTCGCCGGTGATGGATGCAGAGGGGGCCATCTACATCGGCACCACGGCCGGCCGACTCTATGGGGTGGACTCCGAAGAGGGCGAGATCCTCTGGAGCTACCAAGTCGGAGACTCGATCCATGCGACCCCCGTTCTGACCCCGGACTGTGCAGCCTTCGGCAGCACGGACCGGTCCATCTATTGCGTGCGGACCCGCCCCCCCGCGGAATGAGCACGAACCGAGGGATGAGATGGGACGAGCGGACAGTCACCTGCTTCTGATCCAGTGTCGGGACGAGAAGGGCATCATCGCCAAGGTCACCGGCGCGCTCCATGACGCGGAATGCAACATCGTCACCAACCGGGAGTTCGTGGAGGACGGCGAGTTCTTCATGCGCACTGAGTACGAGGGTGACACTGACCACTCGGCCCTCACGGCCTGGATGCGCACCCTCCTTCCCCCGGGGGCCGAGGTCCGGGTGCCCGATCGACGCCGGAAGCGGGTAGTGCTCCTCGGGACGAAAGAGCCGCATTGCCTGGGAGACCTCCTCCTGAGAGCCTCCTCGGGAGAGCTCCCCATGGACGTGCGGGCCGTGGTGGCCAACCGGGATGACCTCCGGGGACTGGCCGAGCGCTTCGGGGTGCCTTTCCACTACATCCACCATGACGGTGACCGCGCTGCGCACGAGGCGGCGCTCCTCGAGGTCCTGAACGAAGTCGGACCGGATCTCCTGGTCCTGGCGAAGTACATGCGAATCCTCAGCTCGGACTTCGTCTCCCGCTGGCACCGGCGCATCGTCAACATCCACCACTCCTTCCTCCCGGCGTTCAGCGGAGCGCGGCCGTACCGGCAGGCCTGGGAGCGGGGCGTGAAGATTATCGGCGCCACTGCGCACCTGGTCACCGACGACCTGGACGAAGGCCCCATCCTGGCCCAGGACGTGATCCCTGTGGATCACCGCCGCATCCCCAGGCAGATGGCCGCTGCCGGCCGCGACGTGGAGAAGACGGTCCTGGCGCGTGCGCTGCGTTACGTCCTGGACGATCGGGTCTTCGTGGTCGGCCGTCGCACCATCATCTTCGACTGACCTGGAGACGATCTCATGGACATGGCTGCGCCCCGGGAGCAGACCTTGGCCGAGGAGCGGGTCAACGGGCTCACGCACCTGGTCGGGGTGGGCCTGGCCATCGCCGGCCTGGTGCTCCTGGTTATCGGCGCGGCGGACGTGAGTGCCCGAGCCGTGGTGGCCAACTCGATCTTCGGGATCTGCCTGGTCCTCACCTACCTCTCATCGTCGATCTACCACTTCCTGCCTGAGACCCACCGCAGGAAGGAACTCTTCAACAAGTTCGACCACGCGTCGATCTTCATGCTCATCGCCGGTAGCTACATGCCCTTCATGCTCGTCACCGTGGGCGGCGGTTGGGGCTGGAGCATCTTTGGCGTCCAGTGGGGCATCGCTGCCCTCGGGGTCGTGTCGGTGATCTTCGAGCTGGATCGGTACCGGTTCCTCAAGGTAGCGGCCTACCTGGGCATGGGCTGGATCATGGTGATCGTCATCGTGCCCCTGATGGAGCGGATGTCCGGTCCGGGCCTCATGTGGCTCTTCATCGGCGGCGCGTCATACACGGTCGGTATCCCATTTTTCCTTTGGCAACGTCAGCCATATGCCCACGCGATCTGGCACCTCTTCGTCATCGGCGGCAGCATCTCCCACTTTTTCGCCGCGCTCTTCCATCTGCCGCCGGTGTAGTCGGCAGTAGATGAACGAATTCTCAATGTTGAGTCCCGCGGCGGAGCCGGCTACACTGTCTTCAAGCCGATAAACAGCCTTGCGAGGTGCCTGATGGCGCGGACACGCACGGTCATCTCCCTGATTTGTGTCGTCCTGGGAACCACGGCCTCCTGTGATGGCGGCGGAGGTGGGAACACTACACCGGCAGAGGACACCGTCGTCCCAACAGACACCGTCCCTGAGGTGGTGCCGGACACGCCCTGCGTGCCTGCTTGCGAAGGAAAAGACTGTGGCGACGATGGTTGCGGCGGGTCTTGGATATCTTCGGCACGGACATCATGTTCGTCTGCGTCTCCTGTGAGCCGAACTGCGACGAGAAGGAGTGATTGGGATATAATGCCTTCCGGATGGTGGTCGTCGGAGACGTTGGAATGAGGATCGCGATCGTTGGCACCTGGCTCATTGCGCTCATCGTTGCTGGGTGTGGCGGAGACACGACCGTGCCCGGTGACGCGCCCGACACCGACACGCCGGCGAATCTCCCGGGCTGGGAGATCCGCATCGGCGGCGGAGACGACACCCCCTCAAAACACGAAGACACCAGCATCCCGGAGCTCTTTGGACCGGATCATGGGAGCGACGTTGTCTGGGTACCAGAACCCTGCCAGGACGACGCCGATTGTGACAGCGGCTACTGCATCTGGACACCCACGGGCTCGGTCTGCACCATGCCCTGCATCGAGGAATGCCCCGAGGGCTGGGCCTGCAAGCCCCTCGCAGAAGCCTGGCCCGACGTGATCCTCATCTGCGTGCCCCTCTTCCAATACCTCTGCAACCCCTGCAACGTGGACACGGACTGCAGCCTCCCGGGGGTCGGCGCGGGTGCGCGCTGTCTCTCGAACGAGGCCGGCGGGAGCTTCTGCGCGGAGCCCTGCGCCGGCGCGGCAGCGGAATGCCCAGCGGGCGCGTATTGCTCCATGAAGCACGTCAACCTGGACGGAGAGCCCCTCTGCATCCCGGACGCAGACTGCTGGTGCACCGCTTATGCTGCCGAGAACGCCCTGGCGACCGACTGCGCCTTGGAGAACGTGTACGGCACCTGTACCGGGACGCGAACCTGCACACCGGACGGCCTGACCCCTTGTAACGCGGCCGTGCCTTTGGGCGAAGACTGTAACGAGATCGACGACGACTGCGACGGCGACACCGACGAGGGCCTTGGAACGAAGGCCTGTGGGCAGGGGCTCTGCGCCCATGAAGTGCCTGCGTGCGTCGACGGCGCACCGGGGCCCTGCGACCCACTGACCGGCGCCGGCGCCGAGACCTGCGACGGGACTGACGAAGACTGTGACGGTGCTACCGATGAAGACCTGGGGACAGTCGTCTGTGGCCAGATCCCCTGCCAGGTGACGGTGCCTGCCTGCGTCGATGGCGTGCCTCAGGATTGTGAGGGCCTGGCACAGGGGATACCGGAGGTCTGCAACGGGGTCGACGACGGCAACGACGGCGCTATTGACGAGGAGCTGGGGATGGTCTCCTGCGGGGAGGGCGTCTGCCTGCACAGTGTCCCGGCGTGCGTCGACGGGCAGCCACAGTTCTGCAACCCCTTCGAGGGATCGGCCGCGGAGGTCTGCAACGGGGTGGATGACGACTGTGATGGACCAATCGACGAGGGGCTCGGTGAGACCACCTGCGGCCAGGGGGCATGCCTCCACACCGTGACTAGCTGCGAGGCCGGCGTCCCGCAATTCTGTAATCCTTTCGAGGGGGCTGGGGTGGAGATCTGCAACGGGCAGGACGACGACTGCGACGGCCCGACGGATGAGGATCTCGGCACCGACTCCTGTGGGCAGGGCGCCTGTCTCCACACTGTGACAGCGTGCATCGGGGGCGTGCCACAGCCATGCAACCCCTTCGAGGGGGCGGGTGTTGAGATCTGCAACAACCAGGACGACGACTGCGACGGTCAGAAGGACGAGGACCTGGGGACCATCACCTGCGGGGTGGGTCCCTGTATGGTCACCCTCCCTGCCTGTCTGAACGGGGCGCCCCAGGCCTGCGAC
>CAZNWW010000306.1:0-3548 GCA_964576155.1 uncultured Myxococcales bacterium
GATGATCCGGTAAACCGCCCGCATCGCATCGGACGATCCGATCATCTCACCGAAGCGGATCTTCTCCAGCTCCTCCTCGAGGGACCGGCTCTTCAGGGTCAACTCGTTGATCAGCAGCGCATTCTGAACCAGGAGCGCTGCCTGGGCAGCGAAGACCTGGGCAATGTCGAGGCTCCGCTGGGTGAACAGGTTGACGATGTTGTCGTTGCCCAGGTAGAGGACGCCGAGGAGGGTTCCCCGGGCCACCAGGGGGACACACATCACAGAGCAGAGCTTGTAGTTCACCACGCTGCGGGCGTTGCTGAACTCGTCGTGGGCGAGCGCGTCGGAGACCAGCACCGGGGTTCGGGTCTGGACCACCTTTCGGACGATGGAGTCCGAGAACAGGCCCTCCCGGTCCGGCGCTGCGCCGCTGTCGATGTTTCTGGAGGCGTGAAGGGTCGGCTCTCCGTCCTCGAGGAGAAATAGGAAACCACGATCCGCGTTGGTCACAGCGACGAGGGTCTCCAGGAGAACGTCGACCAGCCCCGGCAGGTCCTTCTCACCCATGAGCGCGCCAGTGAGTTCATAGAGCTTATGGAGCCACCGCCCGTCCGTCTCTCCGCCATCGTCGGCCTCCGCAGGCGGGTCGTGGATCTGGAACTGGAGGGTGCAGCGCCCCAACCGCAGGATATCCAGATCCTCCAGCCCTGCCCGTTTGGCCTTCTTCCCGTTGACAAAGATCTGCGCCTTGCCGTCCAGGGGGGTGACCTCGAATCCATCCCCGTCAAAGGTGATCTGCGCGTGCTCGAGGCGCAGGCTGGAGTCATCTATCTGGAGATCCGTGTCCGGCGAGCTTCCCAGAGTGGTGATGCGCCGGAACAGGGGAAAGATCTTTGCCCGGACCCCCGAGACGGGGAACAGGATCAACGACGCCATGGGATCCCTCCTATAGCAGCGGGGCCAGACGAGGCGATCGGTTTGTCGGACGGCTCACCGGGCGGAGCGGTCTCATACCGCCGCATCTCCATCTCCTCGACCTTCTTCCATCGGAGTCGTGCGTCGAGGACCCCCCAGACCGCCATCGCAGCGAAGACGCCCAGGGATGAGTACATCGTGATGATCGCCGCTTTACGGCTGTCGCCGCCGCCGTTGTTGGCTTCCATCCAACCCCAGGCGCCGACATTGGCCCCGAGGGCCAGGGCCTCGGTGGTCAGGAAGAGGGCCCCCATGCCGCCCCGGCCCGCAGCGAACTGTCCGGCGCCGAAAGGGATCCAGGCCACAGCGGGAGGCCGCTCGATCCGGGTCCTCTCGATGACCAGGATCTGATCTCGTTTCGGTGCGCTCCCATCATCAGGGGCCTTGATCACACCCATGGCCAACAGCTTCTCCCTGAGCACGTCAAAGTCCCGGATCATCTCCGGGGGATAGAAGAACGAATCCAGCCCGGCTCCGGGATCGAGGACGAGCCACGCTGTAATCTCCTGGTTGAAGCGGCCCTTGTCCTTCAACCACCAATAGGACGTCCCCAGGTACTCCCGGGCTTTCCGAAGGCGCGCCCCATCGAGACGAGGTTTGGGCGAGAGCAGGGGCTCGAGGAGCGCTACGGTCTTCTTGTAGTCCTGGTACTCGAACGCGCTCTCGGCGAGGGCAAAGACCTCCGCAGGATCACCCTCCGCCGCGTGGAGCGGCAGGACGGCGATCACCAGGAGAACAACAGCCGTGAGAATTCGGACAGACATCGAGCGGGATTATATCTTCGCGCGTGAAAGCGGGTCAAGGCGCGTGGTTGTGATGTCGCGCCCGGTTGTATTCGAGCGCGCGAGGCTCTATCATCCAACCGATATGCTATGGGCATTCGCCATCACCTTCATTCTCACCCTTCTGGTACCCGACCGCGCCTATGCATGGGGGCCGGTAACCCACGTCGAGTTGGTGCGGGGTACGCTCCATGCGGCGACCCCGGCGCTCTCGTTCATCGCTTCGTCGGGGATGGAAGTCTTCTGGGCGCTGTTCTATGGGTCTCTGGCCCCGGATCTCTTCCTGGCGAAGAACCGGCAACCGTTCCCGCTGCACACCCACAACTGGGACCGCGCGTTCACGATGCTCGACGCAGCCTCCACCCCGGAGACGCGGGCCTTCTGCCTCGGCTACCTCACCCACCTGGCCGGCGATGTGATCGCACACAACGTCTTCGTCCCGTACAAGATGGTCGAGGTGCCCTTCAACAGCCGCCGACAGCACGCCTATTGGGAGTTCCGGTTCGAGACCGTACAGCCGCGGGAGGCCTGGGAGATGGTGGAGGCCCTCAAGGCCATGGATTTCTCCCACCTCAACCGGTTCCTGGAGCAGCATCAGCGGCCCACGATACTCCCGTTCTATACGAACCTGGCCATGACCCGCTCTCTGGCGCGCGCCGCGACGGGCAACGCGGGACGCCGGCTCCTGGATCGGATGGAGCGCCGCTCCGAGGTAGGCATCGCCCCGTTGGAGATCGAGCTCTTCCAGGATCTATGCTTGCGCATGGTCCAGGACACCCTGGAGGAGGGGCAAAGCAGCGAGGCGGTCCGCTACGACCCGCGTGGCCTGGAGCGGATCCGGCACGCCAAGGCCGTCACGACCTCCTTGCGAAAGCTCTGGCGCCGCGGCCTCGGGGGCCGCGCGCACTATAAGGATCTGGCGGTCTCCTCCGCACGAAACTTCCGGACCTCGTTACTGAGGGATCATTTGGAAGAGGCAGCTTGATCCTCATCCCAGATCTTGTGGACCTCGCCCAGGAAGGCGTCCAGTTCATAGGCTACGCGGGCGGTCTCGTGGAGGAGAATGATCTGGTGGGCACCCTTCGTCTCGAGGGTGCGGGCCAACGCGCGGACCTTCCGTGAGGAGATCCCCGGGGGCCAGGAGTCGGGATCGATGGTCCACGGGACCGAGGCCCGCAGCCCGGCCATGTTGAACGCCTCGCGAAGCCAGGAGTTTCGTTTCCCCATGCCTCCGGGGGCGCGGGCCCAGATCATCGGATAGGGGTGACCGAGCGCCAACTCGAGGATCGCCTTGAAGAGGATCACGTCGTCCCTCACCTGAGGTGGGCGCCAGGCTTGCAGGTGGCGCAGGAACGTCGTGTCGTGGTCCATACTGTGATAGCCGAGGGCGTGCCCATCGCAGATCAGCCGCTGCAGGAGATCTCTAAGATTATCCGAATCCTTCATCCACTCGATCATGAGGTTCGATCCGATGAAGAAGAAGGTGGCCCGAACCTGGTGTTGCTTCAGGACATCGAGGATCTGGACCAGACGCTTGGGACGAGGTCCGTCGTCGATGGTGATCTGCAGGTCGTTCGGGTACCACGCCGGCTGGGTGTAGGCAGGGTCGAACCGATCGAAGTCCGGGGGAAGATCCGCCCCGTCCCACTCCGTCTGGAGTTCGCTCCAGAGGGTGCGCTTCACCCGTGATCGGATCGGCATCTCGACGAGGGAGAGAGCGTCCCAACGCCCCCCCCCGGGGATGACCTCCGGTGCGAGGTCCTCGGCTACCTTCGCAAACTCGGCCACGGAGGCGCTGCGGTCCCAGAG
>CAZNWW010000306.1:3558-5573 GCA_964576155.1 uncultured Myxococcales bacterium
GACGTATGCACTCACTGTTGATCTGTGGCAGGATATCGAGGACCCGATCGGCCCTATGGGCGTAGACCTCGTGGTTCTTGGCCAAGCGACGCTGGAGGACCGTACAGCCACCTTCACCGGCGCGGCTCAGACCCCAGACGGAGAGCCGGACCTTCAGGCGCGTCTCGTCGCTCCAATGCTCACCTTCGAGCCCATCGGCAAGGGTTTGCCGAAGCTCGCGATTGATCGCGCCGGCTCGCCACCCGTGGAGGCGACCGGCGAGGCGCGCTGTCGCAGTGAGACGCACCAACGGGAACTTCGTGATCATTCGGGCGAAGCGCAGGTAGTCCCGCTCGATACGATTGCCCAGACGATCGATCGCAAGGACCAGCGCAATCCCCCCGAGCTCTCCACCGCGGCCATCCATGAGGGTCCTCACGAGGAGGCTGAAGGAGAAGTGATCACGCCACGCAGCCAGGGTGAGTCCGGCGACGGCGATGACCTCGGGATCGTCTGAATCCCGCAACTGGTCCCGCAGGACCGGCGCAGCCTCCGTGCGCCCCATGGCGACGAGGGCCAGTGTACAGCTCACCGCCTCGGGGCTCGAGCCTCCGGCGCATCGGGTCAACGCCGGCACGGATCTGCTGAAGCCCAGGACCGCGAAGACCCTCGCCATCTCGGCCCGGTCTGCGGACGACGCCGACTCCCAGACTCCCAGCAAGTGGTCCAGGGTGGGAACAACCACCGGGTCAGTGCCCTCCCAGATCAGGGTCTCAGCGGCCTTGCGTGGCTCTGCCGCGTCCGACAGCTCTATCTCGATGCCCAGTCCGAGCATCCCCAGGCTGAGGGTCAGCGCAATCCATCGAAGTCTTCTTCGTTCCATCGGCGGTTCTGCTCCCGGCTTTCTGGCGCGAAGCTCCTCTTCAAGGATACCATCCGTCCACTAGCAGATGATAGTTACCGTTTCTCCGATAGCAAAACTTTCACCTTTGAAAAAAATATCCTTGACAGCCCTCCCCCTTTCGCAGAAAGTTGGTTTCCAGTTGACAAGGAACACCTATGATTCCGATTGCGGATCTCTTTTGGAGGAGAACGACGATGAAAAAGATGATGATGGTTTTTGTGGCGGTGGCATTCCTTTTCGCCATTGGTTGTGGCGACTCGGGAGAGAAGCTCTGGGGGAAGGCGTGTGACCACTCCATCGAGCTGATGAAGAAGAGCGACGCCATGAAGGACGTCCCGAAGGAGCAGCTCGACAAAATGCTCGAAGGCGCCAAGGGGGAGTGCCTTGCGGAGTTCAAGAAGGCCGGCGGCGAGGAAGCCGATGAGGCTGCCAAGTGCGTCCTGAAGCTCGAGAAGTTCGACCCGGAGAAGTTCAAAGAGTGTGAGCCTAAAAAGAAGGATGAGAAGAAGGACGAGAAGAAGGACGAGAAGAAGTAAGGGCTGAGTCCCTGCTGCTTTCTCTTGTCTCTCTTTCCTCTCTCTCGCTTCGCTTCGAAGTCTTCTAGAAATCAATATACCTGAGGTGCGACCTATGAGATGTCGTGTCATCATCGTGGTGGCGTTGGCATCATTCGTTGCTTGTAAAGGCGACAAGGAGCCGGAGGCCGGCGCCGGAGCAGCGCCTGCGACGGATCCCATGAAAACCCCTAAGGATCTCCGCAACACCCCCTGGGGCGAGATCGTCACGGCCAGGACGGAGCTCTGGACCCTCTTCGAGGAGGGGAATGACGACCCCGACAGCCTGGTCGACCGGCTGGACAGCTGGTATCAGCTGAACGGCGACCGCCTCCGCAGCGCCTGCCTGGAGGCCTCTCGGCGTCCCATCCAGGAGCCCGGCGTTTTTAAAAAACAGTTGGACGCGTTCTCCCGGTGGCAGATCGACATAGCCCAGCCACGATCTGATGCCTTGCAGAAGATCGTCCGCGATTCGCGCCTCGCCGAGCGCCTGCACCTCTTCGACCATCGCTGCCTGGATGCCGCCTCCAGGGCCGCACCGACGAACCGAGGCGCTCCCGAGGACCCCTGGGCCCGCT
>CAZNWW010000307.1:0-3272 GCA_964576155.1 uncultured Myxococcales bacterium
CGGCCTCGGCGGCGTCGGCGGAGATGGCGGCGTCGGCGGGGACTCCCAGGGATTCTGGATCGACTTCCGGGCCGGCGCGGGGGGCCGCGGCGGGAACGGCGGCGCCGGCGGCGGCGGCGGCGGCGGTTGCGGCGGCGCGTCTTACGGCGTCGCGGTGTTCAACCATCCCGCTGCGTGGGACTTGAACTACGACGACGTCAATGAGTTCCCGAGCGGTGACGCCCAGACGGGCGGGTCCGGCGGGATGGGGGGTCCCTCCGGGATCTCCAATCCGGACGCCGAAGGAGTCGATGGTGTGTGGGCGGACCTTCACACGGTGTCCGCGCCGTAACATCCGCCATCTGCCAATTATCCCGACCGTCCGGGGCCTGCTCGGATAATGGTCAACGAGGGGCCGGGACGCTAGACTGTGTCCGGACACCTGCACCTTTCCGACCGGGGGGAGTCATGAAGGCCTTCAATATCGTAGTAGCCGCAGCCCTGTTGCTGGCCGCTGGCTGCAACATCCAGTTCGCGTCGCCCGAGTTTCCCAAGGACACCGAGCCCGACGTCCCCTTGAAGTTCTGCGGCGAGCTCGAGGGCCTCTGCGTGGGGCCCGATGATGAGTTCGAGAGGAACCAGTTCGGTTGCCCGTGGGGCTACGAGCCGGCGCCGGTGTCCGGCTGCGGCCCAAAGGGGGTCTGTTGCGTTGTGTCCGAGAACTGCGATAGCGCCGGCGTGGTCTTCTCGGCCCAGGGCGCCGGGGTTGGGTGCTGCCCATGGCTGGGGTCCCGGGACCTCTGCGACGTCACGGGGTTCGAGGACTGCGAGTGCCTCGGGGAGGAGTACATCTGCACGGACTGCGGGGACTGGCAGTGCGAGCCCTGGGAGAACTCGTGCAACTGTCCGGAGGACTGCGGGGAAGAGCCGCCGCCACCGGGCTGTGACCCCTGGGGCTTTGATGGTTCGTTCTGTCCCGATGGCTCCTTCTGCGCTGCGCCGCCCTATGCCTGCGAGGTCGGCGGTATCGTCGGGGAATGTATCCCGTTGAACGCAACCTGTTCCATGATCTTCGAGCCGGTCTGCAGCTGCAATCATAACGACTACAACAGCGTGTGCGAGGCCCACCAGGCATCGGAGAACGTGGCCTGGTTCGGCCCCTGCGAGGTCGAGGATAGCGAGTGCTTCTGGCTCGGGGATGAGATTGGCGCCGGAGTCCCTTCCAGCGTGAAATGCTGTGGCGATTTGGACAAAGTTAAGGACGCCGCGCTGAACACCGATCTATGTACCCCGATGCCGGGCTATGTCTGCGTGAAGTGCGGGGACGGGATCTGTGGTCCGGGTGAGAACGTCTGCATCTGCAACGACTGCCAGAACTTCGGCCCCGACGAACCCGAGCCCGGCGGCGGCTGAGTCTCCCACAAACAAAAAATCTCCATTTCTTCAGGGGCTGGGCCGAAGGGTGACGCCGCCAGCGCCAGGAACCCTGAGGTCCGGTCCCTCTACCAGGTTACGCGGTGATCCTCGGCTACCCCCCAGACATCATCGAAGCGATGCTCCCCGCCCCGACTGTCCTTGACGACCCCTGAGAACAGCCCCACCGGCTGGCGGTACCAGGAGCGCGCCACCAGGAGGTTCGTGTTCTCGCTCCGCTCATCCACGGGCCGGAACTCCAGGTCCGCGAGATCGTCCAGGGTGTGGATCCGCCAGGGCGCCCTGGGATCCTCCGGGATATCGAAGCGCGCAGGCCCCAGGAGGTGGAGGCGGTTTCCGTCCCAGAGCGCGTTCTCGTTGTACTGGTCGTCAGTCTGGATCACGTTGTGCGTGAGGTTCACGCCTCGGATCAGGCCGTCCGGATGTACCGTAGCGAAGGTAGCCCACCGCCAGAACGTCTTGCGGGGATAGTAGGCCTTGTGAACGTCCAGCAGGGCCAGGTCGCGCTCCGGCGAGAAGGTGAAGGTCCGCTCTCCCACCCGGAGGGTCCCCTCCAGCGGGCAGGGGGCCTTGTGGGTATAGAACGGCCTCTTGGTGGCCAACGGCAGCACCGCGACCAGGGGATGGACCTCGCCCAGGTCTTCTTTGAGTACCAGCCGCGCCTGGATATCGGGACGCTTTCCGTCCCGGCGCACGTCGATGCGCAGCTCGTGCTTTCCCCGGGTCAGGCGGTTCCGTCCGTTGATCTTGTACCCAGTCCCTCCCTCCAGGGACCACCGGCCATCCCATAGCTCCGCGGGGAGCACCAGGCGTCGCCCCGGCAGCTTCCGTTCGTGTTCGAAGGAGAGCCCGGTGCGGCGGTCGTGGACGAAGACCCACGACGCAGCGAGGTACTTGAGATCCACCGCAGCGACGCTGACGTAGACCTCGGGGTGGACTATTGCGAAGTGCTGCCACTCTTTGAGCCGGCTGCGCCGGAGGATCCGGCGGAATCCGGCGTCTTCGAGGTTCACGCGGCGAAGGGGGGACCGGAAGACCCCGTACTCGGGGGTGCCGTCGGCGCGGACGGCCTGCTCTGGCGTCGGGGCGATGCTGCGCATGGGCTTCCCACCTCCTTCTGACTCCATTATAACGTACGCTGAGTCCATGCCGTAAGGAGAACCTGTATGGAGACCTACGAGACCAGGGTAGACCCGGCTGTGTGCACCGGCTGCGGGATCTGTATACCGCTCTGCCCAACGGATGCTCTGTCGATGGAGGAGGAGGTCGCGGTCCGCACGGGGGATTGCACCCTCGGCTGTGGACATTGCGCCGCCTCGTGCCCGGTGGACGCCATCACGGTCCCCTTCATCGACGGGGATGCGCTGAAGCTGCAGACCCTGTCCTGGGATCGGACATGGGAGCCTCCCGGGCGGCGCGATGTTCCCGATCTCGTGCGCCTCATGAGCTCCCGCTGGTCCTGCCGGAACTTCAAGCCCGATGCAGTGGACCGTGCGGTCCTCGAGGACCTGATTCGTATCGGCATCACGGCGCCGTCCGGGACCAACAGCCAGCGGTGGACCTTCACCATCGTCCCGGACCGCGCCTCTGTGGAGCGGGTCGGCGAGGTGGTCTCGGACTTCTTCAGACGTCTCAACCGCCTCGCTGCCCGCGCACCGGTTCGGCTCCTGTCGCGCCTCTTCGACCGCAAGGACCGCCTGGGTGTGTACTACAGGGAGTACTACGACTCGGTGCAGGAGGCGCTTGCCGCATGGGACCGGGAGCGCCGGGACCGATTGTTCCACGGTGCGCCCGCAGCGATCCGGGTGGGCGCAGCCCCCGGCGCAAGCTGCCCCAGCGAGGACGCGCTCCTTGCGAGC
>CAZNWW010000307.1:3282-5562 GCA_964576155.1 uncultured Myxococcales bacterium
ATCGGCTTCGTGGTGGAGGCCATGCGATCAGACCGCAAGATCGGCGTGGCCCTGGGGATTCCCAAGGGGGAGAAGATCTACGCCGTCATAGCGATCGGCCACCCCGCGGAGCGGTACCGCAAGGGCACCGGCCGAAAGAAGGTCACCCCCCGATTCTTCGAGGTTTGACTGGGGGTTGCTACGGCGCGCTCTCTTCCCCCCTTGTTGGGGGAGGGTTGTCCTTACTTATCCGATGGGTTACAGCACCCCCAACCGCAACGTACATCGAAGGAGCTGTGTTTCTGCATGAGTCGACCGGCAACGCCGGTTGAGTTGCTCGGGAAGACGGGGGATTCCTGGTCGCAGGCTCCCGGCTCGGATTCCTGGTCGCGGGCTCCCGGCTCGGATTCCTGGTCGCGGGCTCCCGGCTCGGCTATGTCCGTTTCTGTGCACCAAGGACGTTGGGTGCTGCGCCTCCGGCGGGCGTTGTGACTTCCACTGTGTGAAGATGGAAGTCAGCTGACGCCGACTTTTGTCCGTAGATTCCGTTGGAGTCGAGATGTGATTATGACCCAGGCTGGATCCGGAAGAACCACAATTTCACAGGGTTTGGGCTGAAGGGTGAGGCGATCAGCGGCGTGACCGCGGCCTGGACGTTCGCAGGTAGTCGCTGGCAACGAACCCTGAGGCCCAGGCCCTAAAGCTCGCCGGTGCGTTCAAGTTGGAGTAGGCGATGGCGCTGCGCCCGAAGGTCGCCGAACGCGTCCACCACCGCGGCTGCGTCCAAGCGGGGGGGCCACTGGTCGGCGGGCTCGCCCTCGATGTCCTTCACTAGATCTGCCATGGCCTTGCCCAGGTTCGTCGAGGCTTCCACGAAGGGCACGAACTCATCGTGGATGCGGCTGCGGTCTTCCAGGAAGCGCTGGAGCGCTACCTCTGCGTCGAAATAGTCCGTGAGTGCCCTTCGCAGCTCGCCCGCAGTGGTCCTGGTTCCGGTCGTAGCGCGCATCACCCGGTAGCCGTGGTAATGGACGAGCCGATGGTGGTATGCGTAGCCCCGGTCCGTCTCGTGGGCCCGCAGGTCTCTGAGCAGGCGGACCTCCTGTGCGTCCTGGAGAGCGTCGTTCAACGCGTGCTGCGCCTCGAAGGTCTCGGCCAGGTCGGCAGAGAGTCCCTGCGCAGGATCCCAGGCGTCCAGCATCGTTCCGGCCTTGCGCAGGTAGTCGGCGAAGAGGCTCTCCAGGGGGGCCAGGCCCTCGGGAGCCTCCTCTGCAGCCTCTACGGCCAGCACGGCTGCCGCGGCCAGAGCGTCCCGGGCAACCGCTGTGTCGACCCGAGTCCCCATACCTGATGCGGCCTCGTAGAATCGAGCCAGCGGCTCGAGGGTCAGACCCATGGCGCGGGTGTATCGGTCCAACGCGATGGATTCGGGGTCCGACCAGTCCACGGTGCTGTGTACCTGGAAGGCGACCTCGTCCTCCAACTGGAGGATGTCCTCGCCGCCCCAGAACCAGGCTCCCGCAATGACTGCGATGAAGAGGACGATGTTGGTCAGGAGACGAGCCATAGGTCGTGGTTAGCATGGAAGAGGGCGAAAGGAAAGCCGCCGGTGAGGACGGCATCGGCGTTGCCGATAGGAGGCTCCAGTGGAGCCTCCGGCCGTTCGATCCATTGAGAGTCCGGGTCGCTGGCTCCCCGGCTCTGATCGTGCGGTGGCGAGGTTGGTTGCGGTTGGGGGGAGCTCGCGACCAGGAATCCGAGCCGGGAGCCTGCGACCAGGAAATCCGATGGCATCCGCATCCGGCGCAGTCAACAGGGTATCCGTGATACTCTCGTCCATCGGAGGTGGCGGGCGTGGTGCGACTGGAGGAGACCCGGTACGGGGCAGCATGGTGGAAGGAGATTGTGGATCTCCGTCTGCGGGTCTATGTGGACGAACAGCGCGTCCCCCTCGAGGAGGAGCTGGACGACCTGGACCGAACGGCGATCCACTGGGCCGCGCTGGATGGCGAGATCGTCGTTGCCACGGCGCGGCTGGTGCTCGTTGACGACGTGGCGAAGTTCGGTCGGCTGGCCGTGGAGGCGGCCTGGCGACGACAAGGGATCGGCGGGCTGCTCCTCGAGACCGCCGTGGCCAGCGCCCGGGCCGAGGGCGCCGGTCGGGTGAGCCTCGATGCCCAGATCCGGGTGACCGCGCTGTACGAGGGCCTCGGTTTTCGCGCGGTAGGGGAGGTGTTCCTCGACGCGGGGATCGATCACATCCGGATGATCCGCGACCTCTGACGTGGTATGATCCCGCCC
>CAZNWW010000308.1:0-5558 GCA_964576155.1 uncultured Myxococcales bacterium
TGCTCGAGTCACCGCCGGCGGTCTTGTTCCCGCCGCCGCCGCCAGCACAGTCCGAGTCACAGCAGCCGCTCCCGCCGCCGGTGCAGTTTGGCGGGCGCTGGTCCAGGTTCCCGGCCTTGCAGTGGGAGTCCCCCGTCCTGCCCGAACCCGGATAATAGAATCCATAACCGTCTGCCTGGATCTTGCCGCCGCTCTTTATGGTGATGTTCTGCGCGCGGATATACACCACGCCGCCTTCGTCTGCGTTGTTGTCCAGGGACTTCGACGGATGGACATCCCCGCCGCTGACGATCTCGAGGTTGTTATAGGAGGCTGCGATGATCGCCTGTGACTGTCCTTCGTTGGGGCCCGAATCCACAAAGGTGTTATCCAAGGGCTTGGCGAGCTGCACCGTGTTGCCCTCCACGGCCAGGACGCTGTTGAGCTCCCAGGTTCCTGCACCGGCGCCGTTCCCCCCGGTCCCAACCGTCTGATACAGAAGGATGTGAACCCCCTGGGTGAACACCGAGGGGTTCTGGACCTGGATCACCGACTGTCCGGCGACCCCCTGGACGTTGGACGAGTACTGGTTCGGCGCGAAGTCGTAGGCCACCACCAGGTTGTTGGACGACGCAAAGCTCGTGTCCTCACCGCCGTACAAGTAGGCGATGATCTTCGGCGCGGCAGGGTTGAGGAGGTGGATGTACTGGGTCACCGTGCCGTAGGCCGGGAGGCCCCACTGTCCTTCGTAAGCGACGATGGTGCCGTTGCCTTCCTTGACGGAGCCGGGTCCCCCAGCTTCCACCTTCTCGTCCAAGGCTACGATAGCGTCCTGGACCGTGACGGCCCCGAGCTGCGTGTCGGTGTCGTCGTAGGTCTGGTTACCCGCATGTGTAGCGTCACCGGAGAGATGCCCCAAGGTCACGCAGCCCACGCAGTCCAAGCCCGCTGCATCACCGCCTGGGGACGTCCCCAGAGCCCAGGACACGCCGAGGGCAGAAGCCTCGACGCAGCCCTCGCACACCAGGCCCATGGCGGAGTACGCAGCCCCGCCCTGGCCGGGTGCGCCGGCGTAGCCGAAGTTCACGTCCTCGGGATCCACGCAGCCGTCGCAGTCGAGGTCAGACAGGTCAGCGGCTGCGCCCAGGGTCACCCAGTCCGTTCCGTCGTAGACCTTGAGCGCGTCCTCGTCGGTGTCGAACCAGAGCTGGCCGGCCACCGCGTCCTCGGGAGCGTCCGCGCCTGATGCGTTTTCGATGACCACGTCCAGGAGCTGATATCCGCCAAGGTCCAGGTCCCCGGAGGCCACGACGCTGCCGTCCGCCATGAGGAAGATGCCGGAGGCCGCCACCTGGTCCAGGAGCTCGTCCCCGACCACGAAGTCCGCCAGATCCTCTGCGGTCAGGTAGGCCGACAGATCCGGCGGGTTCGCCAGGGACATGTAGTCGCCGTCGAAGTAGGGGCCCGGCTCGTAGCCGCTCAGGAGGAGGTACGCGGCCACGTCGTCGTCCGAGTAGCCGGCGCCGACCACGACACCGATGAGGTCCAGGTAGATCTGCACGTCCTCGTCGCCATACTCGCCACCGCCGCCTGGCAGGTAGCCCAAGGCCTCCAGCAGGGTGGGGAGGTCCTCCTCGGTGACCAGGGAGGTCAACGCGTCGGCGGTCACGTAGCTCTCGGCAGGCTCGCCGCCCAGACCCAGCGCATTTGTGGCCTCGCCGCAGGTAGCCGCGGAGTCGGTCCACATGGCATAGGGATGACTCGTCACCCGCTGCCGGGGCTGGAGGATCACCGGCGCGGCCACCCCGTCATCCACCGTAAGCTCCAGCCAGGCCTCGCCGCCGGAGAACCACGCGGGATCGATCCCGTTGCCCGGCTGGGAGCCGAGCACCACGGAGAAAACCCCGACATCCGGCTCCACTACCTGGGCCTCGGTGAAAAAATCTTCCCCGCCGACCTGCTCCTCGAAGAACGAGAAGGTCACGGTCCAGACGCCGGAGACCGGTGTCCCCTCGACGTCGGTCAGGTAGCCCTGGTAGTGCAGCAGCCCGGGGACCTCTGCCTGCGCGCTCGGCGCCACCAGATTAATTGCAATCAACCCGATCAGAATGCTACGCCAACCCGTCATGAAGAACCTCCAGCTATCTCCCTGTGGGAGGGGCGTCCCGCCCCGATTCGGCCCGAGACGGGCCTCCCACAAACATCTGCCATGTCACGGCGCCCCCGGCGACACGACCAACGTCCCGCCAGCTGAAACTCCGTGGAACCCGGGCGTGTTGATCTTCCCCGTGAGCCGCAGTCCGCCGCCCTCGGAAACGCCGAGCCCGCTGCCGTAGGTCCATGCGTCCACCCGCAGCCCCTTGATGACGTCCTCGTCGGTGAGTCCGTCGCAGTCGTCGTCGACTCCATCCCACGTCTGATCATCGGTGACGGGCCACCCGACGCACTCGCCATCGACGCATTGGTAGTCGGTGCATGCCGCCGGTCCGTCGCAGGGGACCTCCTGGGGCACGTGGACGCAGCCGGTCCCCGGCTCACATGCATCGAGAGTGCAGGCGTTGTCGTCGTCGCAGTCCACCCAATCACCGCCGGCGCAGCACGCCCCGGGAATCGGACGGCACTGCCAGGCGATGGGCTCCCCTTCCGGATTGTTCACGATCTGGCAGCCGAATCCGTCGGGGCAATCCCCCGCGCCCTCGGCGCAGGTGCGCCCACAGTACCCATCGCCGCCGTCATCGCTGATGCAGAGCGACCCCACAAAGACGCAGTCCGCGTCGTTGGAGCAGGGCGCGCAGAGCATGTCGAGGGGCGGCATGCATACCGAGACAGGATCCGGGCCGTCGATGTGCACCGCGTGACATTCCCAGTCGGGAGGGCATTCGTCCGCGCAGAAGGGCACGCAGATCGAGCTGCCGCTCCCCGGCGGGTGCTCGATGCAGAGCCCTTCATCACAGTCGGAGTGGGAGCTGCAAGGAGTCGGAGTCCAGGTCTCCGGCGGCAGATCTGTCGGCTGCATATCCCCCTGCAGATCCCCCGGGAGGTCCTCCCCCGCGGCATCCTCGCCGATATCGGGCTGGGGCACGGTGTCCGTGGGCGCGGTGTCCCAGTTCCATCCGCCGTCCGGCGCCGTGTCCACGAAGGAGTCCTCTCCGGGCACCTCGACCGCGCCCTGATCCCCGCCGCCGCACGCGCCCGCGAACACCACCACCAGCGCGCCGACTCCGACGCGTGCAAGATATCTCAGGGCCATGTACTCCCCCTCATTCTTAGCCAGACGAGAATACAGGTCAGCTCGCTTGATCTCCAGAGGATTCCAAGATCCGCATCATCCTCTTTGAGGTTCCCCGCGTGCTCGTGTAAGTTGTTATCTTCGAGCTTCAAGGCTTCACTGGAGACCAGCAAGGAGAACCAGATATGGCCGATGGCAAGATCCTCAAGGACATCGCAGCGTTACAAGACGTAAAGAGGTTCCAGGAGCTCCACTGGAGCGGGACCTTAGACGACTATCTGGACATCGTACAGGAGGACCCCCGTGTCTGCCGGTCCGCGTACCAGCGCGTCTACGACATGGTGATGTCCTACGGGTATCGCGAGTACATGGACTTCAAGAAGAAGGTCATGCACTACAACTTCTTCGACGACGAAGCCGGGGGAGGGCGTGATGCCGTCTTCGGCATCGACATCCCCATGATGAAGCTCGTCCACGTCCTCAAGGCGGGCGCTTTCCGCTACGGCCCGGAGAAGCGCCTGCTCCTCCTCCACGGCCCGGTGGGCAGCGCGAAGAGCACCATCGTGAGGCTGCTCAAGAAGGGCCTCGAGGAGTACACCCGGATTCCGGAGGGTGCGCTCTATTCCTTCGAGTGGGAGATGCCCGATGGCGAGATGCTCCCGTGTCCCATCCACGAAGAGCCCCTGCACCTCGTGCCCCTGGAATGGCGCGCCAAGGTGACGGAGAAGCTGGGCTTCGAAAGCGCGGACTACCCCATCGTGCTCGATAAGGAGCTCTGCCCGGCCTGCCGCTACAACTACAACAGCCTCCTGGAGAAGTACGGCGGCGACTGGCTCAAGGTGATACAGCACATCAAGGTCCGGCGATTCCTGTTCTCCGAGTCCGACCGCGTCGGCATCGGCACCTTCCAGCCCAAGGACGAGAAGAACCAGGACTCCACCGAGCTCACCGGTGACATCAACTACCGGAAGATCGCCATCTACGGTTCGGACTCTGACCCCCGGGCCTTCAACTTCGACGGCGAATTCTGCGTGGCCAACCGAGGGCTCATCGAGTTCGTCGAGGTCCTCAAGCTCGACGTAGCCTTCCTCTACGACCTCCTCGGCGCCAGCCAGGAGCACAAGATCAAGCCGAAGAAGTTCGCGCAGACCGACATCGACGAGGTGATCATCGGGCACACCAACGAGCCTGAGTATCGTAAGCTCCAGAACAACGAATACATGGAGGCCTTGCGAGACCGCACTATCAAGATCGATATCCCGTACATCACCCGCGTCGAGCACGAGCAACGGATCTACGACAAGGAGTTCGGCCCGGCCCGCATCGGCGAGATGATCCATGTTGCACCCCACACCATGGAGATCGCAGCGCTCTGGTCCGTGCTCACCCGCCTGGAGCATCCCAAGAAGCACGGAATAACCCTCCTCCAGAAGGCGAAGCTCTACGACGGCAAGCTCCTCCCGGGCTTCACCGAGGACAACGTCAAGGAGCTGCGCAAGGAGACCGAACGGGAGGGCCTCGAGGGCATCTCCCCGCGCTACGTCCAGGACAAGGTCTCCAACGCGCTCGCGTCGGGGATCGGCGGGACGATGATCAACCCCTTCATCGTCCTCAACGAGCTCGAGAGCGGCCTCAAGCACCACGGCCTCATAGGCAGCGAAGATCTGAAGACCCATTACCGGGAGCTGCTGGCGGTGGTTCGTGAGGAGTACGAGGAGGTCCTGAAGAACGAGGTCCAGCGCGCCATCAGCGCAGACGAGGACGCTATCGAACGCCTCTGCGCCAACTACATCGACAACGTGAAGGCCTATACCCAGAAGGAGCGCGTCCGGAACCGCTACACCGGCCAGGACGAGGAGCCCGATGATCGCCTCATGCGCTCCATCGAGGAGAAAATAGACATCCCGGACAACCGCAAGGACGACTTCCGCAAGGAGATCATGAACTTCATCGGTGCCCGGGCCCTGGAGGGGAAGACCTTCGACTTCCGGACCAACGAGCGCCTGCGCAAGGCATTGGAGTTGAAGCTCTTCGAGGATCAGAAGGACTCGATCAAGCTTGCAAGCCTGGTATCCAGCGTGGTGGATCGCAAGACCCAGGAGAAGATCGACATCGTCAAAAACCGGCTGATCAAGAACTTCGGGTACAACGAGGAGTCGGCCACGGACGTGCTGAACTACGTGGCCAGTATCTTTGCGCGGGGCGACACCAAGGCCTCGTCCTGACCCGGGGAGTGGGACCATGGGCGTCCAGCGTATAGAGAAAGACCAATCCCGGTTTCGAGAGATCGTCAAGGGATCGGTCCGCAAGAACCTGAAGAAGTACATCTCCCAGGGACAGATTCTCGGCC
>CAZNWW010000309.1:0-5547 GCA_964576155.1 uncultured Myxococcales bacterium
GGTGCCCAGGTTCGTCCGGACACAGCGCAGGGTGCGGAGCTGTCCCAGGCGGCCCCCGTCCACCAGGGCCTGAAGGGCCCGGCGCGCCGGGTGATACTCCAGGAGGTGCCCGACGCCGAGGACCAGGCCCCGGGCAGTGGCGTGGGCCTGCAGCTCCCGCCCCCCGGCCGCATCCAGGGCCATCGGTTTCTCCACCAGGGTATGCAGGCCCATCCCCAGAGTCCGGAGAGCCAACGGCAGGTGCAGGGCCGCAGGGGCGGCGATCACGACCCCGTCCGGTGGTCCGTCGGCCAGCGCGTCCAGGTCAGGGAGGAGGCGGATCCCGGAGAACTCCCCGGCCAGGGCCTCGCGCCGGGCCGGGTCGGGCTCCACCACCGCGTCGAGCCAGCCGATGTCACGGAGGGTACGGACGTGGTTCCGGCCCCACCGGCCGGCCCCGACGACCGCTATCCGCGGCGCGTCCCGTGGGGGGATCATCAGGCGTTGCCCTGCTTCCCTTCCAGATAGGCTGTCTTCTCGGCGCGGAGCCCTTCCACGAGCTCCCGGGCCTTGGCGGAGTCCCCGGCCTCCAAGGCTGCGACGCAGCCGTCGAGGCGCTCGATCTCGTCGGAATGCCGCTTCTTGATCTCCGAGATCAGGGACAGGAAGTCGTCGGCGAGGTAGGCGAACTCATCCCCCTTTCGGAGGGGGCGGATCCGGTTCCAGGCCCCGATGCGGGCCGCGTTGACGAAGAGTCGTATCGCATAGACCGGGCCTGCAGCCTGGTGGGTGAGCCAGATGATCAGCCCGGCGAGGAAGATCACCAGGAGGCCCACGGAGGCCGTAAGCCAGGCCAGACGACTGCGGCCCCGGGTCTCCATGATCTGCGAAGTCTCCTCTTCGAGGGCCGCGAGGTTCTGCTGCTCGGCCTCGTCCATCTGGAGGTCTTTGGTCAGGGCCTCGATTTCGGCGAGCTCCCCTGCCGCCTCACCCTCGGGCACGGACCGCTTCACGATGGGATTGATCTCCTTCATGATGCGGTTGCCCGCCTCCCACTCGGCCACGTAGAGCCAACCGAGGACCGCGAAGATCAACACCGAGATCAGGATGCTCAGCACCACGTACTTGAGCTGGAACCGGGTGTCGATGAGGAGGTTCTTGAGGCGTCTCTTCTTCTTTCCGTTTGCCATGCTGATCTCCTTCAGCGGTGGAGCTTGAGGGTCTGGGAGAGGGCCTTCGACGCCTTGGCGGCGGCAGCGTCGAGCGCTGCCTTCTTTGCCTCGACCAGCGGATCCTCGTCCAGCTCGTTCGTCGGGGCCGGTCCCCCGGCGAAGGGCGCGGTGCCCGCATAGTTGCGGGTCTTCATCAGGGTTCGTTTCGGGGGGAGCCATTGTGCGCCCAGGGCCAGGGTGACGGTCACGTCCCCGGCGGCGCGGTCCTCCGGCGAGGAGATCTTTCGGATCCCTCCCGTGAGGTCGAGGCGGATCACGGGACGGTGGTCCGTCGGAACGTTCGCGCCTTCTCCCTCCAGCACCATCTCCTCCCCGAAGTCGAAGTTGTCGTACTCCACGAACCGGGTAGCGATGCCGTCCACGAGCCACGGCACCAGCTCCCGCGCTCCCTGGTCCCTGGTGCCCAGCTCTTGCATGCGCAGGTGGTAGGACGTGTGCTTCGGCAGCGGGAGGTTGCCGGGGAAGCGGGCGGTGATGTGGCTCCGGGCGCGGCCTGCCTGCTTGCCGACGAACTCCACGTCCTTCTTCTCCGCCAGGGCCAGCGCGTCCAACGCGCCGGGGTGACTGACGGAGCCCAGGGCCCAGGCTGCGGTCCCACGCACGAGATGGTCTTTGTCGATGCGCAGGGCCTTGATCAGGTAGGGCACCGCGGCCGGGACCTTCATCAACCCGAGGGCCTTCGCCGCCTGGACGCGCACCCTGAAGTGCTTCCCGGTCTCCAGGAGTTCGTACAGCTTGTCCAGGTCCGCCTGGGATGCCTTGCGGGGCGGTCCCGCAGAGGCTGCGGCGGCGAGGAGCAGGCAGAGGAGGGTAGCGACGAGCGTCCAGCGACGCCGCGGGAGACCGTTTCGGGGCATGAACACCTCCCGGTTGTGGCCGGTCCATGGGCGGTGATAGAATCCCGGTCCATGGAGCGTGAATGTATCACCGTTTCCGACCTCACTCAACGACTCAAGATCCTCCTCGAGTCGGAGTTCGATGATCTGCGCGTGCGCGGAGAAGTGGTTCGCCCGACCACCGCCCGCTCGGGACACGTGTATTTCACCCTCAAGGACGGCGACGCGACGCTCAAAGCCGTGGCCTGGCGCTCTGCGGCCCGATTCCTCCTGGCACCGGTGGAGGAGGGAGTAGAGCTCATCTGCTCGGGTCACCTCAGCCTCTACCCGCCCCGGGGTGAGTATCAGCTCGTGGTCCGCCAGACCGAGGCCGCGGGCGCGGGCAGCATCCTGGAGGAGCTGGAGCGACTGAAGACCAGGCTCTCCAAGGAGGGCTTGTTCGACCCGGCCCGCCGTCACCCCCTGCCGTACCTGCCCCGGGCCGTGGGCCTCGTGACCAGTCCAACCGGTGCTGCGAGGCGGGACGTGGAGCGTACCCTCCTGGCCCGTTTTCCCTGCCGGATAGTCCTCTGCCCCGCGCGGGTGCAGGGAGACGAGGCCCCCGGGGAGCTGGTGCGGGCGTTGCAGACCCTGGACCGCCACCCCGACGTGGACGTGATCATCTTCGGCCGGGGCGGCGGCTCCTTCGAGGACCTCCTGCCCTTCTCCGACGAGGCCGTGGTGCGCGCAGTGGCGGCGTGCGGCACCCCCGTCGTGAGCGCTGTAGGCCACGAGCCGGACACCCCCCTGTGTGATCTCGCAGCGGACGCGCGGGCAGCGACTCCCACCGCGGCGGCGGAGCTGGCGGTCCCTGACAAGGCTGAGCTGGATCGCTGGGTCGAGGACACCAAGTCCGTGCTTCGGCGCGGGGTGGAGCGGCCCCTGGACGAGCGGACCCAGCGCCTGGCTGATCTTTCCGACGGGCTCGTCCGGGTCGGTGTCCATGCGCTCGAGCGGGTGCGAGGCGATCTCGCCCGCCTGGGGCGGGCCCTGGGGGAGCGCCATCCCCGGGCCGCGGTCGAGACCGGGGCCGCGTCCCTGGCCCTCCTGCGGGAGCGCCTGACGGTCCAGGGAGCGGACGCTTTGCGGCGGCGGGAGGAGGAGGTGGCGCGCTTGAACGGGCTCCTGACCACCCTGGGGCCCGACGCCCAGCTCTCCCGCGGGTGGGCCCTGGTGCGGCGGCTCCCCGGCCGGGACCTGATCACCGATGCGGGGGAGCTGTCCCCCGGGGACCGGCTGGAGGTCCGGCTCGGCCGCGGCAGCGCAGAAGCCGAGGTCGTGGAGGCGAAGGATTGACGAAGTTGCTAGATGACCTCGACGCAAATGATGATGCGGTCTGGGCGAGAACCTGGCGTCGAGGTCAAGGCGCTGTTTCGAAGGCGTGGTGCAGTCACTTCGAGAAACAGCAACACTGAGATCGGCGCCTGGGGCCGTACAGAGCGTATTGTCACTTCTGCCGAGGTCATCTAGACTGCAATTGTGGGAGGCGACAATGCAGCGGATCCTGATTGGTGTGACGGTCCTGATTCTAGCGGCCTGCGGCGGCGGCGGGGACGACGGGAACGGCGGCGAGGACACGGTGACTCCCCCCGCTGACACCGCGGTCGGAGATGCGGAGCCCGGGGACGCAGGCGGCGGAGATGCAGGCGACGAGGACGCGGCGATCACCGGAGAGACCTGGTACACCATCACCCTGGACCTGGAGACGGGGCCCGGGGTAGCGTGCGATCCATCGGAGCAGGTGGATTGCCTCGACGGTGCGACCTGCTGCCGCTACGTCCTGAAGAGGGACCTCACGGGCCTCGCTGGGAAGTTCTCCTTCGGCTCGACCCACATTGCGCCCGCGGTGGCGCTGGCTGTCGAGGATCACGTCTACAACCCCTTCTTCGGGATCATCACCCTCAACTTCGGGATCATCATCGGTACGGCGGAGCTACCGCCGGCCTGTCCCGCCTCGGGGGTCTACCCGTTCAGCGGCTTCGAGCCCGAGATGAAGGTCTTCATCCAGAACAAGGACTTCGGCAGCAAGATGCCCGGCGCGGAGGGGGAGATGGCGGTGGATGTGTGGGGAGCAGAGACCGGGGACGAGTTCTCAGGTTCCTTCGCGGGGACCCTCGTCCAGGACACCACCAAGGACGACAAGCTCCGCCTCGAGGTCAGCGGGGAGTACCACTTCGTGCTGCCCGACAAGGCAGCCGGGCAGTAGACACACACCTGTGGGAGGGGCGTCCCGCCCCGAATCGGCCCGAGACGGGCCTCCCACAGTGAAGATCATCCCGTGACCGGCTCCACCTCGTCGTCCCCGTACTTTTCCAGGTAGTCCCTCCGGACCCCGAGACAGGTCTCCCGCATGGCGCACCCGTCGCATTTCTCGACGAAGGTGTTCGCCGTGATCCTCGAATCCCGCAGCCAGAAGGTGGAGCCCGGGGTGACGACGAGGACGTTGTCCTGACGCACGTCCCAGATGTGATCCGGGTAATCGGGCAGCATGCATTGGGGGATGTGGCGGCTCGTGACCTCGATCCCTCGGCGTCGGGCCACCTCGAAGGCCTGGTGGATCCCCGGCCGCATGGTGGACACGGGAACGAGGCTCTCGGGATGGTCCGCGTTGCGATCCGTGAGCGAGACCAGCCACAGGACGAAGTGCTCCACGCCGAGGTCTGCGAAGCACCCGATGGTGTCGGGGAGCTGTGCCCATGTATCGTTCTTCATTATGACGTCCGCGACGATCCGCGCGTCCCGCCGCACCAGCTGGCCGATCCCCTCCACCACCAGATCGAAGTGGCGCTCCTGTCCCATGATCGATCGATACATGGCCCGGTCCCGCCCCATCACAGAGATGTTGAACTGGTTCGCGCCGGCCTGGAGGAGGCGCTCCACGAAGTCCGGGTACGCGTACATCAGGCCGTTGGACTGGATCTTGATGCGCTCGTATCCCACGTCCCTCGCCAGGGCCACCAGGGACACGAGGTCCTTGCGAATCGTGGGCTCCCCGCCGCCGAAGGAGACCGCTTTCAAGCCGTCGCGGGCGCCGCCTCGGAGCGCGTCGGCGATCTCCCTGGTGGTGAGATTCCGGCTGCGCATCTCCCGGGTCATTGTGCAGTAGTCGCACTCCACGTTGCACGCGAAGCCCATGATCAGGTCCAGGACATCGGTCTCAATCATGGCTCGGTCCGTCGAAGAGGTACTTGCCGTCGCAGCCGCCGAGGAGTAGGCAGCGCTCGCACTCCGCGTCCCGGGTGCGGGTGCCTGCGAGGTACTCGAAGAGGTTCACCTCCTCCCGGGTGACGAAGAGCATCCGCCGGGAGAGCTTGCCCACGTCCGAGGCGAGGAAATCTTCGTACCCCGGCAGGTAGCAGAAGGGGAGGTTGATGACCTGGATCGCCAGCCGATCCTGCCAACGGTCGAGCAGGCCGCGCACCGCCTCCGCGGCCGCGCCGGGATCGGGCACGATATCCCGG
>CAZNWW010000310.1:0-2211 GCA_964576155.1 uncultured Myxococcales bacterium
TCGAACGGTCAGCCCGGCAATGACGGCGGCAACGGAGAAGACTCCTGTAAATTCGGAGGCTGGAGTTGCGGAGACACCTGCCCACAGCCCCAGGGCGGCGGCGCAGGCAGCAGCTCGTGCAGCCAGGCCGGCGGCGCGGGCGGTGGCGGCGGTGGCGGCACCAACACCGCCTGGGTCTGCCAGGTTTGGGGTGCGGGCGGTGGTGGCGGCGCCGCCGCCGGTTGTCGAGGCACCAAGGGCACCGCCGGCACCGGCGGCGGCGGCTCTTTTGGCCTCTACCTGGTGGACTCCACCGTGAACCTCGTCTCCTGCGTGGTCTTCGCCGGTGACGGTGGCGACGGCGGCAGCGGCGGCAAGGGCGGCGACGGCGCAAATGGCGGCAACGGCGGCGAAGGCGGGCAGAACGGCATCGAGGACGAGGGCGAGGGCGGCGACGGCGGCAAGGGCGGCAACGGCGGCGACGGCGGGGCAGGCTCCGGCGGCGACGGCGGACCCTCCGTGGGCATCGTCTGCGTGGGCGCGGTGACGTTGAACGTTGACGATGAGTCCCTGGTCGCACCCGGCTTCCAAGGCGACGCAGGCCAGGCCGCCCCAGGCGGCAGCCCCGGCTACGCCGGCTTCACCGATATCACCTACGGCTGCGATTGATTTTCCCGTCATCCTGAGCGACCAGCGGGAGTCGAAGGACCTCAAGTGCAGATGCAGCAACGCCTGAGGTCCCTCGACGACGCTCGGGACGACGGGATTTACCAATCCACCTTTCCAGCCATGAGGTGCGCGATGGGGCGCGTCTGATCGAGGCGCTCGAAGATGATGGCGACCACCGCTGTGATCGGCGCGGCCAACACCATCCCGGCCATCCCCCATAGCATCCCCCAAAAGATCAGTGAGAGCAGGACGGTGATCGGGTGCAGGTTCAGGGACTCGCCCATCATCTTGGGCTCGATGACATTCCCCAGCACCATCTGAACCGTTCCGGGGATCAGGAGCACCAGAAGGATCCTCGCGCCGCTGTCGAACTGCATCATGGCCACGGGCAGGGGCAGCAACATGCTGATGACCGACCCGACGGAGGGGATGAAGTTCAAGAGGAAGGCCAGCACCCCGAAGACGATGGCCAGATCCAGGCCCAAGGTGAAGAGCGCCACAGCGGTGAGCACCCCGGTGAGGAATGAGATGAAGACCTTCACGGACAGGTAGTCCCTGATCTTCGCCTCCACCTCCTTGAGGATGCCCGTGCGATGTTGGTGGGGGGTCCGACCGGAGAGGAGATAGATCACGAAGATCAGGATCAGGAAGAAGGTGGAGAAGCTGCTCATCAGGGAGTTGACCGCGCCCACCATCATGTCCGCGACGGGCAGATCCGAGAGGCGCTGGCGTACAACCTCCCCGTCCACGGGGATCCCCCAGCCGTCAGCTATCACCAGGGCCTTCTGACCCATCTGCACGAGCTTCGCTTGATACTCGGGGGCCTTGGCCGCGAGGCCCTTCACCGATGAGGAGACAACCATGGCCAGACCGGCGAGGGCCAGAGCCGAGAGCACCAGCGCGCCGGTCACCGCCAGGACCCTGGGGATCTTCAGGCGGACCTGCAGTAAATCCACCAGGGGCATCAGCAGGTACGACAGGAGGACGGCCAGGACCAGGGGGACCAGCACCGGACGCATGATCCAGAGGATCACCCCGATAGCTACACCCGCCAGGATCACCAGCGAAGTGGTGGCGATCTTGAGCTGTGACTCGGAAACGCGGTCCTTTCTCATTCCGTTTCTCCCATGCCGAGGAGGACTCGAAGGTCCAACTCGACCCCATCGTCCTTAGCGGGATCCCCGTCGAAACCCGGGGGCCGGAACCAGAGACGGAGGCGGCCCGCGGACGGGATGTAGAGCATCGTCTGGATCGTGGCGGTCCCCAGGACCACCGAGGAGATCGCGTCCCAGAGCGCCGGGCCGTCCAGGTCCCGCCGCTTCGAGCGCTTCGCCAGGGTGCGGTATCGGCGGCAGCCCACGGGCTCGTCGAGGATCTGCAGGTGGTTGGTGACGGCCAGGGTGTCGGCACCGAAGGCAGCAGAGCGCGAAGTCGTGCGGACCGCGTCCCCCGTAGCGTTGAGCTCCACCACGAGCGCGGGACCGGCTCCCGGGGCCGAGTCCGGTGCGAGGACGTGGATCCCGTAAGAGCCCACCGTCGGTGTACCGTGGAGGCGGCCGGAGA
>CAZNWW010000310.1:2221-5543 GCA_964576155.1 uncultured Myxococcales bacterium
ACGCGCCTTATTCTGCTCCACGGGCATGAAGGTGTGGAGGCGGCCGGAGATGTCCCCGGCAGTTGCCCTCCCGTCCCCGTCTGGATCCCGCCGCTCGATCGCATCGCGCAGGGCCATGGTGATGGGTTGAAAGCGCGCCGCCTCCAGGAGGTTACCTCTCCCCGGCCCGTAGCCGAGGTTCAGGAACGCGCCGGTGCCGCTTGCATCGACGCAGGAGAGGCAGCCCAGGAGGCCGGGGAAGGTCACCGAGAGGAAGGGCTCCCGATCCAGCTCCACGGGCCGGTGGACCACCACGAGCTGCCGCTCGAGCAGAACCGGGTGCGCGGACCAGTCCAGGTTTCGAGCCAGCGCGGCCGTACCATTCAAGGGCCCCTCGCTGGTGGCCCCGCCCCAGGCAGAGAGGGATGAACAACCCGAGGCCATGTAATCCACGTACGCGTTCACCAGCAGGACATCACCCTCGTCGAGGGCACGCCCCAGGCGGCGGCTCTCGAAGCCCTCCCCCAGGCGGGCTTTCCCTCCGGCCACCAGCCCCTTCGCCTCCTCCAACACCCCCTCGGGCAGGACCATCTTGGATCGAAGAGAGGCCTTCATCAGGTTGAAGAGCATCGTCGGCAGCGTAGCCAGAGCGTAGTCGTCCACCATCGCAAGGACGTCCTCTGCCAGGCAATAGCCCTGGACGAACCCCCGCTGCTCAAAGGTCCCCGCAGCGGTGAGGATCCGGACGCCGCCCTCGATCCTGAGGAGCGAGGCGCAGTCCGGCAGCTCGTCAGCCAGGGCGGGCGCCGAGAAGATGGACAGGAGCAGGAAGGCGGTGATCGAGCGCTTCATACGTTCCTCCGGTGACTCGAAGATCGTTGACCGAAAACCGAAAACCGTCAACCACTGTCCGATACGGTCTCTCGACACCCTATCAGGCTACAGCTATACTCTCGGACAGATTCTTCCGGAGGTTCTCTCGATGTCAGCCCGACCTGTCACTAGGCACCCAGTCATCCTGCTCGTAATCTTCGCGTTCTCCCTTGCCGCCTGCGGCGACCCCGGCTCCACGGCCGCAGATCTGACCTCCACCGACGGGAGCAACGGAGACATCATCTTCAATCCTCCGGACACCGTGTCCACCAAAGACACAGATGGCGAAGGAAGCCAGCCGCCCTGGGATGTCGGTGACGTAGACGAGGGAGACCTGGACGGTCTCGGGGATCCCGACGGCGATGGCGACGTGCCCGACGTCAAGCTGGGCTGCTCCAAAGACTCGGACTGCAAAGGCGCCCAGATTCCCATGGATGCCTGCCAGCGACCCGTCTGCAACCCGCACCTCGGCCTCTGCGTACCGGGCCCGGCGGCCCCCGGCGAGGCCTGCGACGACGGTAACCTCTGCACCACCGCAGAGCGCTGCGACGAATTGGGGTTCTGTGTCGGCGTCCCCATGGTCTGTGACGACGGCAACATCTGCACCACGGACTCTTGTGACGGGGGCATCGGCTGTGTCTACCAACATAACCAGAACAACTGTGAGGACGGCAACGGCTGCACCGACCTGGACAAGTGTATCGAGGGCGTCTGCACCGGCGAGGTGACGGACGCGTGCGACTGCGAGGCAGACAGCGACTGCGAGAGCTTCGACGACGGCAACCTCTGCAACGGCCAGGTCAAGTGCATGTTCGGCGAGTGCAAGGTCTCGAACCTCACGGTGATCAACTGCGACATCTCCGAGGACACCACCTGTATCAAGACCCTCTGCGAACCCGACACCGGGGATTGTTTGGCCCAGACGCTCGGGGACGGCCGCCCCTGCGACGACGCGGACCTCTGCACCCTTGGCGACATCTGCCTGCAGGGGATCTGCACCTCCAGCGCGCCGCGCTCCTGTGACGACGAGAACCCCTGCACAATCGACACCTGCGCACCCGATAAAGGCTGCCTCCACGAATTCACCTCGGCCTGGCCTTGCGAAGACGGCTCAAACTGCACTGTCGGCGACTTCTGCGACAGCGGGGCCTGCTTGCCGGGCGCTGGAAACGCGTGTCTGGATCACACCTGCTATTCGGACTGGCCCCTGGTCTGCGGCACCTCCGACACATGGAACACGGCGGGCGATGGCAGCACCGCCAACATCGACGCGTGGCCCTGCGGCCCGGAGGAGGCCTTCCCGGGTCCCGAATACACCTACGTCTTCGTCCCGGTCTCCGACGGCACTGCTATCCTGACCCTGGACGCGCCCGAGGGCGCCGCAGCCGCGTTCGTGCTGGAGGCCTCCGGGGAAGGCTGTGAGTCCGTGAACTGCCGCCACCGGGTGGACGGCGAGCTGGCCTTCGACGCGTTCGTCGGCTCCGCTTACTACATCGTCGTTGATGCGGCAGCGGAAGATGGTGTCGATTACCTGGTCTCCCTGGCCTGTACGCCTTGGGAAGAGACCGCCTGCGCGGACGAGGCGGACAACGACATGGACGGCGTCGCGGACTGCGAGGATCCGGACTGCCAGGGCGGCCCCGACTGTCCGGACGCCATCTGCTCCGCAGTGTGGTCCCTGGAGTGCAACACCTCGGACGTGGGCACCAACTACGGCGTAGGCTCCACCGACGGGATCGTCACCTATCGAGATGTGAGCTCCAACAAGGGCTGCCTGGACAACTCCTGGGAGTACACAGGGCCCGAGTTCGCCTATCGCTTCGAGGCACCCACGGACATCAACGTCACGGTCAGCCTCTTCGACGAGTCCTCCCAGACGGATCTGCTGATCCTGGAGGACCAGGGCCAGGGCTGCGTGCCCACGGACTGCGTCGCCTGGGGCCTCAAGAAGGTCACCTTCCCTGCCAAGGAGGGGCACACCTACTTCTTCGTGGTGGACGGATACGGCGGGGCCAAGGGCGCGTTCGGCATCGAGCTGAGCTGTCCCCTCATCACCGAGACAAAATGCGACGACGGCCAGGACAACGACTTGGACGGGAACCCGGACTGCATGGACGAGGACTGCACGGGCGCACCCTTCTGTCAGGGGATCTGCGTCCCCACCCAGCAGGCCTGGTGCGGCTTCGCAGAGGGCTTCTCCAATATGGGCTGGGGCAGCACACACAACATCTCCAAGTACCCCCAGTGCAATTCATACAGCTACAGCGGACCGGAGGTCACCTACCGCTTCACGGCCCCCTATGACACCACGCTGAATGTCCAGATGGCCCTCGAAACAGCGTCCACAGACATCCTGATCCTGGGCGAGGAATGCGACCCGACTACTTGTTTCGCTGCGGGCATGGACACGGTGGCCCTCCCCGTGGAGGGCGGTGAGACCTACTCCGTGGTGATCGACGGCTACAACGCC
>CAZNWW010000311.1:0-5528 GCA_964576155.1 uncultured Myxococcales bacterium
GGAAGGCCCCTCCCACAAGTAAGAACGAAGAATCGGGGCTGGAAAGCCCCTCCCACAAAGAAAAAAAGCGTGCGCGGCTACTCGAGTTCGTTCTCGGTGGTGATGGCGCCTGCGGCCTTGGCGCTGCAACCATACTCGTCGATCTGGCCCTTGCCGGTGCGCTGGAAGGTGGAGAGCACGCCGTCCTTGTCCAGGTCGCCGAACGCGGTGGCCGTGAAGGTGGCGTCCGCGCCGGTGCCATTGGAGTCGAACTGGTACACGTAGTAATGCGGGTCTGACACCTGGAACATCAGCGCGCTCCAGGTGGGGGTGTCCTAGGTGGCGAAGTCCGGATCACAGCGGCCGTCGCCGTCCTTGTCCACCGCGGCGTCCGCGCAGCCCTTCGGGGAGGGTGTCGCCGGGACCGACGCTGGGAACTGGCAGGGGATTTCTTCACCCAGCTGACTGAACCGTGGAGTGGAGAAGTACGCGGCCGCGCCCTTGTAGATCTTGTCCAGCTGGTCCATGGCCTCGGTGGTCTTGGCCTTGTTCTGGTAGGCCTGGAACTCTGCCTTGGATTTGTCCACCTCCGCTTGGGAGGGCCCCGAGGGCTCCTCGGCTTTGGTTTTTTTCTCCGTCTTCTTTGGCTCGTCAGCCTTGGGTGCCTCGGATGCGTCCTTGCAGCCGCCTGCTGCGATGGAAAGGGCGAATAACAGAACGACGAGTCTGCACATGAGATCCTCCGGTGTCTCGGTGTTTGTCATCGAGTGACTATAGCACGGGACCGGTGGGAATCTGTATCAGTCGAGGAGAGAGGAGGTCCCCTCAGTATGCGAGCTTGAAGCTGGCCAGGAACGCGGGTGCCGTGCGGAGGCGGAAGAAGGTGAGGGAGCGGGACAGGAGTTGGCCGCTCGCGTCGGTGAGGGTGCCGAAGCAGGTGGTGTGGGACGTGGGGAGGTTCCAGGGGAGGATGTTGACTTTTTCGCCGACGTAGCGATAGGTCGCGCCGTCTGCCTCGAAGTCGAAGGAGTACCGGATCTTCTGGTCTTTGAAGTACCGTAACTCCAAGGTGCCGGCGCAGGGCACGTCCTCACAGAGGCCGCCGACGGTGACCGTGCCCTCCATGTCGTTCACCATGAAGGCGCCGCCGAAGGGGTTCAGGAACGTCCCCATGTCAGCGGTGCCCCAGCGGACACGAAACTCGAAGGGCAGGGTGCCCTCCGGGCCCGCGCCGGGCGCGAACTCGTGGGTGCCGGTCATGATCTCGTCCATGGAGAAGCCAGGGAGGAGGGAGAGGAGTTTTTTACCAGGCATGCTTCGTCTCCTTGTCAACGAATCCTTGCGTGCAAAGTTTCACGACCCTCAATGCTTCGCCAACAGGCGTTCGCTCACCAGGGCCGTGATGTCCGGGACCAGGGGCAGGCCCTGGGTGAACCAGGCGAAGCGGTTGTGGAGGTTGGAGAGCTCCGTCTTCTCATGGCGGGTCACTGCCCGGTGGAGGATCCGCCCCATGCGCTTCGCGGGCATTGAGTAGAGCGGCAGCAGGAGCATCGAGAGTCTGCCGCCGAGGGTGTTGGTCTCCACGTCGCTGTAGAAGCCCGTGTTCACCATCCCCGGGAAGACCGTGGTCACCTTGATGCCGTGCTTCTTGAGCTCCCAGTGCAGGACCTCCGAGGCGACGCCGAGCGCGGCCTTGATCGCGGCATACGCGCCCCAGGTGGGCATCTTGATGAAAGCCTGCCCCGAGGAGACGTTGACGATCTGGCCCGCCCCTTTCGCCTTCATGGACGGCAGGAACGCGTAGATGTGGTGGAGGGGGCCCCATAGATTCACGTCCACGAGGAGCTTCCAGGTCTCGAGGCTGGTGTCCGCTATCTCGCCGTGGTGGCCCACCCCCGCGTTGTTGATCAACACGTCCAGGTGGCCGTGGCGGTCGACGATCTCCGCGGCATAGGCCTCCACGGCCGCCCGGTCGGTCACGTCCACCACGTAGGTCTCGACCTCCGCGTCCAGCGCGTGAAGCTCGTTCGCTGCCGTCGCCAGCCGGTCCGGATCCAGATCCGAGAGGAGGACGCGCCAGCCGTCCTTCGCAAAGTACTTCGCGGCTGCGAGGCCGATGCCGCCGCCGCCGCCGGTGATCAGGACCGTCCCGGGTTTTTTGGTGCCCATGTTCATCTCTCCTGTTTCGCCAGGCCGAAGCCCAGGAACGCAAAGTCCACGATCTCGCGGACCGTTTGGTTCAGATCATCTCCATCCGGGAGGCCCCGCTCCAGGTGATGGAGCGCCATCCCGACGAGGCATTGCGACACCACGGCGGAGTCGCAGGCTCGCGCAAAGCCCGCACCGATAGCGTGGTCCAGGAAGCCCTGGGCCAAGGACGCGAAGCTGTCCATGACCTCGGCGACCCGGGCCTCGAAGTCAGCGTCGATCGTCGGCCCCTCCTTGAGGAAGAGGAGCGCTTCGGCGCGGTGCTCCATGAGGACGTTCGCCGCCGCCTGCACCGACAGCAGGGACGCGTCCCGGTACTCCTCGGCGCTCTCGGGCAGGGTGGCGAAGGCCATGTCGAAGCCCGCGGCCAGGTCCACCAGGAATTCGTTCACCAGCGCGTCGAAGAGCTCCCGCTTGTCCGCGAAGTGCCGGTAGAAGGTGCCCTGACCCGTCCCCGCCTCCGCGACGATGTCCGAAACCTTGGGTGCGTGGTAGCCGTCCGTGACGAAGACCCGACGGGCCGCGTCCATGAGGCGGTCCCGGGTGCGGCTCTTTCGTTCTTCGTCCACCCGCTGTCGGTACGCGCTGATCGCCATGGCGTGCCCTCCTGATTTCAGGATACCCATCCGGACGGACTTGTCAATCCGCATGGAAAAACTTTTTATGTGCACTCACTTCGTCATCCCGAGCGAAGCCGAGGGACCTCAGGCAATGTATCGATTCCACCTGAGATCCTTCGACTCACTCCGCTCGCTCCTAAGAAACTCCCCGGTTGAGATGCTCGGACACAACCGCACCGAACCGGAGGGCGATGGGGGCGGGACCCCGTGCAGAGGTTCACGCGCGGATCTCTGCACGGGGTCCTCCCCCCTCCGCCCTGCGGGCACCCTTCGACAGGCTCAGGGCAGGCTCTCCCCCAACAAGGGGGGAGGGTTGTCCTTGCTGAGCCGAATGTTGGTTACAGCATCCCCTACCGCAACGTACATCGAAGGAGCTGTGTTTCTGAACATGGAGTCGACCGGCAACGCCGGTTGAGGTGCTCGGGATGACGGAGTCAATCCCTGCAACAGAGAACCCCGCCCTTGTCTGAGCTCCCGACGGGGTACCCGTCATAGGAACAGGATGTGTCGGGGCAGCCGGCCTTGGTGACGTGCAGGCCCTCGTTCAGGTGGCTCTGCAAGCCGCCGATGCATTCCCACGGGCCCAGGTTCGGCTCCGCCTCGTTGAACCCGCAGCTGTCCGGCTGCGTCGAGGCCAGGACCCGATCCAGGGGGCCGCAGCCCTTGTCCGGGCCAAGCCCCGCTCCGAGGTTCCCGCAGCCGAAGACATCATTGAAGCCGTCGCCCCACTCCCCGCAGACGCTGCCGGTCTCGCTGGGCTGGCGCATGGCGAAGAAGAGGGACTTGGGCTTCGCGTCCGGGGGCACCGCGCCTGCGCAGCCCGTGGGAGACTTCTCCGCTATCTCCTGCCAGGTGGAGCAGACATGCCAGCCTGCCGCGCAGATGTCATGGGAGCCGCATCCCGTGCCATCGGAGTTCGGGCCGTCGTCGCCGCCTTGGAGGTTGCAGATGGGCTGCACCGTGTCCGGGGTGATGCCGGGCTGGTCCCACGCGCCTGAGCACGCGGCGATGTGACTGTAGGTGTCGGAGTCCAGGAAGCCCTCCCGTTCTCCGTCCGCGCAGCCGATCTCCGGGGTGACCTCCGGCCAGGTGGCTACGTTCACCACCGCCTGGGCGGGCACACAGCTCTTCTCTCCCTCCTCGTCCCAGACGTCGAGGCTTATCAGGTACTGGCCTGCTGCGTCCACGGTGAAGGTCGGGGCCACGCCGTCGTCTCCTGGTGCGAAGGTCGCCTGGGACCCTGCCGGGGCCTGGACGGACCATTGCCATTGGACGATCTCCCCGTTGGGAGACCAGGACTGTGCGCCGGACAAGTGGAGGGTATCGCCGGTGAAGGCGTTGTTCCCCTCGTCGATGGTGATCTTTGCGATGGGGCACTCGGTCTCCACCGGGGGCTGGCAGTCGGGATTCAGCGGGCAGCCTTCGTTGATCAGGCCGTCGCAGTCGTCGTCCTCGCAGTTGCCGCAGAACTCCTCGGGCGGGATGCACGGGCCCCAGTCCTTGAGGCATTTCCGGGTCCCGGCGGAGTAGCACGCGGTGACGCATGACTCCTCGGTGAGGGGCTCGCAAGGGTATTCAAAGCCATTCACGTCCTCATCGGGTGGTGTTACGTCTGCAGAGGCCAGATCCGCGTCCGCTACGATGTCCACACCTTCGCCGTCGAACATCCCGAAATCGAACTGTGGTGACGTGTCCTGGGGGTCGCCCAGATCGGAGAGGGGCCCGCATTCGGGGTCGGTGCCGCCGCAGCCGGCCAGGAGGAGGAGCAATGAGACGCTGGTCAGGATCCGCATGGCGAGCACCCCCTCAATCCGTGGCGGAGCAGGACGGGATCTCGAGGAGGCTGTTGTGCCCTCCGAAGCCGTCCGACACCTTGTTGGGGTTGGTGGGATCGGTCTCCCAGATCCCGTCCGCCACGAACTTGTACTCCCAGGCGCCCGGGTCGAGGATTTTTGTTATCTCCCAGGTCCCATCCCCATCCCCGTCTGCCATGGGCTCGGGGGTCCAGTCGTTGAAGCTCCCCGCCAGCTCGACCAGCTGGGCTCCGGGAGCCGCGTAGCTGAAGTCGGTTTCGCCACAGGTCTCCGGTGGTGGCTCCACCGGAGGGATCATTTCGTCAACTGTCACCACGAGCTCTGCCACGGCCTCGAGGCCGCCGGTGTCCGTGAGGGTGACCTCGATGGTCTCGATGCCCCACCAGTCCACCGGCGCGGCGACCATGAGCGCGTGGCTCGGGCCGTCTAGGAGGGCCACGTGGTCCGCGCTCCAGGTCAGGACGAGGTCACCGTCCGGGTCCTCCGCGTCGCTCATGAGGTCGGCGAGGGCCAGGGTGGTGTGGGTCCCCATGTCGAGGGATACTGCGGGGAGGGGACCGAAGACCGGCGGGGTGTTTCCAGGACCCGCGTCGTCCGCCGCGTCGGTCGGGGATGTTGCATCGAACGTCACGTCGCCGGGAATCAACCCGTCGTCTCGGACGTCCTGGGAGACTGTGTCTGTTTCTGTCGTGTCCGGGCCTGCGCCGGAGGGCTCGGGGCAGCCCCCACCGTCGTCGCACCCCGAGAGAATCGATGAGGCCAGGAGACCGATGATGAGGAGCGTCATTCGCATGGCCACCCGCTTGGTGACTCAGAAGTGATTTACGCTTTCACTTTATGGCCGGGGTGGGGGCGTGGCAACCGAATGTGCGATCTGCTATATTGAACTGAATGCTTCACGGAGGTG
>CAZNWW010000312.1:0-241 GCA_964576155.1 uncultured Myxococcales bacterium
GCCAGCTTATCCAGTCCCACGCCGTCGGCGTTCATCACCCAGGTACGCTCCTTTCTCGGCATCGAGGCCATGCCCGAGCAGCTCGCCGTCAGCGCCCTCTGGGCGCCGCCGGGGAGCACCGACGCGCGCCCGGCTATCGTGAACTCCCACGTGATCCTTCCCCTCCCGGTGGAGGCGGTACAGAACGACGAGGCCGTGGTCCGTCAAATGGCGGTCGCTGTCGGTGAGGCCCCGCGCTACA
>CAZNWW010000312.1:251-5520 GCA_964576155.1 uncultured Myxococcales bacterium
ACCTCACAGCGTATGCTGGGGAAGGCCGGCCTCGTGAACCCGGATCGTCCCACCCTCCTCCTCGATGCACTGGCCACGGCATTCGGGCAGGTGTTGTTCCTGAAGGAGGCCTTCCCGGAGCTGGCCACGGGGCTCACCCTCGCCCCCTTCGAGTCGAACCTCCCCTACCCCTACGCGGTGGGCGAACTCGCCCGGGCTCTGGTGCCGGACCTGAAGACCTTCCTCCCGACCCCCGGAGCCTTCGGCGGCGGATTCATAGACAAGGCGCTGCAGAAGATGGATCAGCTCTACCCGCCTCGCTTCCGGGCCCTCGCGTCCGTCGCGGTGATCCTGGGATCCAAGGCCCCGACAGAGCTCTTCAAGGCCACCTTTACCGGGGTTTGGCAGGCCTCCTACGACCTCAAGGACGTGGACGGCTTCGTTCGATACCTCAAGGACAACCGGCGCCCTTCCGTGATCCTGATCACTCCCAAACAGGCCGGGCGGATGAACCTGGCGTTGAAGAAACTCGGGCTGCGCGGCAAGCAGCTGCCGAACCTGCGCAAGTATCGCAACAAGTCTGTGGTCTATCCGCTGTCGGTCGGCCGCGGCTACGGCCCCATGTTCGTGATCGTCGCGAAGCGACCGGACGACTTCCGCAAGGCCTTCGTAGAGCTGCATCGAATGGGAACCCTCCCTGCGAAGCCGATGCTCATCTCCAGCACCGGGACGAACTGAGACCTTGAGGTCGGCGAATGATCCACTCCTTCTCGCCGTGGAGGACGACCCAGGGAGCATGGAGCTCCTCGTGGAGTACCTCGCCAGCGGGGGCTACGACTCCGTTCTTCGCGCTGAGAACGCCCGGGAGGCCAGGGCGCTCTTCAGCAGACACCCGGTGGATCTGGTCTACCTGGACGTGATGCTACCTGACGGCGACGGGTTCTCCCTGACCCGCCAACTCAAAAAGCACTCGTCGGAGTACGTCCCGATCATCCTGGTCACGGCGCTCAACTCGACCTCGGACAAGGTGAGGGGCCTCAACGCGGGAGCCGACGACTTCATCACCAAGCCGTTGATCCGGGAGGAGCTCATCGCACGGACCGAGTCCCACCTGCGCACGAAGCGGATGATGGACCAGGTGGAGCAATACCAGGAGGAGTTGGCCGGCTTCAACAAACGGCTGCGGCAGCTGGTCCGCGACAGGACACAACAACTCAAGACCACCCTGGCAGACCTCCAGGGGGTCAAGGACGACGTCGAGGACACTCGCCGGGAGCTCATCGAGCGGCTGGGCATCGCGGCGGAATACCGTGACGAGGAGACCGGATTCCACATCCAGCGTATGGCCCACTACGTGCATCGTATTGCGCTGTCCATGGGCCTCTCCGAGCGGGAGGCGGAGCTCATGCGCATCGCCGCACCGATGCACGACCTGGGAAAGCTGGGTATCCGTGACCGGATCCTCCACAAGCCGTCGGAGCTCGAAGAGGACGAGTACAACGTGATGAAACGCCATCCCCTCATCGGCGCACAGATCCTGGCGAACCCACGCACCGACCTCATCAAGGTCGCCTACGACATGGCCCGTTCCCATCACGAGCGCTGGGACGGGACCGGCTATCCCGACGGCCTCTCCGGGGAGAACATCCCGCTGTCCGCCCGCATCTGCGCAGTGGCGGATGTATTTGACGCGCTCACCTCAGGCCGGGTGTACCGCCCCGAGGCCTATCCCATCGAGAAGGCCGTGGATGAAATCAGCGGCGGCGCCGGTACCCGTTTCGATCCCCTGGTGGCTGCAGCATTCGGGGACGCCCTCACAGGAATCCTGGAGGATCGAGAGCGGATTGGTACGGAATGAAGTCTTGACAGATTGTATCAGATTCGGGTAAACACATTCGCGTTTGACATTCGGCGCCATGGCCAAGTGGTAAGGCAAGGGACTGCAAATCCTTCATCCCCCGGTTCGAATCCGGGTGGCGCCTCTCTCATCCTCATGTTCTTCAATGAAGCACTCGAGATAGTCAGCACCGGTGTACAGTTGATAGTCCAGCTTCACCTGCGGGTGTGGGTTCGCCGCGGCGATGTTGTCCGCTGTCCCCATTGACTTCACACAGCCTGAGAGCTGGGATAGAACGCCGTGGTTGGGAGATTTGTACTCCGCCTCGATGGGCGGGAGATGGTTCGAGAGATCCTCCTCCCTAAAGCCCACGGGGACGTTGCCGCCGAACTCCGGGGGGACCTCGACGTCCGGGTGGACCCCCACGACCTGGATGGTCCGGTCACTGGGGCTATAATACCTGGCCACGGTGAGCTTCACGTAGTATCCCTGGCCGACACGAGGTGACAGGAGGGTTTGAACCGAGGCCTTCCCGAAGGTCCTGAGACCGATCACCAGGCCCCGCCCGTTATCCTGCAGCGCAGAGGCCACGATCTCCGACGCGGACGCTGAACCGTCATTGACCAGAACTACCATCGGCAGATCGATGGTGTCGTCTTCGCCTGCTCGATAGACCTCCTCCGCGCCCATGAACGCGAAGAGGCCACGCTTTCGGTTCTTCACCGTGACGATCTTCCCCTTGGCGATGAACATGTCGGAGATCCGAACGGCCTGCTGGAGGAGCCCTCCGCTGTTCATTCGCAGATCGAAGACCAGACCCCTCAGGCCGTCTGGACCGGCCTCCCCGCCCAGACGCTCGATCTCCTCCTTGAGCTCGTCGTAGGAGGACTCGATGAACCCGGTTAGCTTCACGTAGCCGATCCCCGGATGGTGTTCGAGGATCCTCCCCTCGACGTTGGTCACGCGGATGTGCGCCCGGGTGATGACGACGTCCCGAGGCGCAGGCACACCCTCCCGGCGGACCGTGAGGCGGACCTGGGTCCCCCGGAGCCCGCGGATGCGGCTCACGACCTTGGTGAGGAGCACCCCCTCGACCGACTTCCCATCCACCGCGATGATCTCATCCCCCGCCCAGAGGCCCGCCTTCTCCGCAGGCTGACCCTGAATCGGGCTCTCCACGTAGGTCTTGCGGGTGAACTTGTCCCCCTCGGCGAGCTGAACCAGGACGAAGGCGTCTTCCTTGTCCAGGCGCAATGTCTTGCCTCGGAGACGGTTCTTCAGGGAGCTCGTCGGCTCCCACCGCTGGGTCAGGAGGGCACCGATCCCGTCGAAGCTGGAGTCCCGGGTCCGCTGCGTGGAGTCCTCCCAGGCCCTCTCCGACACCAGAGAGGAGTGCGGGTCCAGCGCGTAGAGAAATCCCTGCGCGGAGGAGATCAGGAAGCGATCCTCGGCGACCGGCTCCTTCATCTTGAGGGCACGCTCCGCTGCGAAGCGGATGACCCGCTGGAGCTCGGCCCGATCAAAGGAGACCTTGTCCCATTCCTCCTGGAGCTCCCGCTGCTGCCTCCGCAGCTCGTCGCGGCGTTTGAGTATCAGCTCCTCGCGATCCCCGCCTTCGAGGACAACGTCCGGATCGTCCTTGTGGGTCTTGTGGTAGGCAGCAGGCACCACCTCGTAGCTGGGCTCGAGCATGGCCAACGCGAAGTTGGCGGCAGAGACATAGGCCCTCCGGGTGCCGATCTCCTTCTCGATGTACTCCGATTTGATCAGCTCCATGACCTCGTCGAACTGCTTCCAGCTGAACTCGATCTCATTCCAGTACCGCTCGTACTTGGCGGCCTCGTCTTCCTCGCTCTTCTCGTCGGGCTCCGCCAGGGTGGCACCCGCCGAGACAAGCCGCACATTCGCGGGGACGGTGATCGTCAGAGGTCCGATGCCCAGGGATGTGATCCCCCGATCTTCTTCCGCCGCCAACGCGGTGGTCGCCTCTGCAGGATCGCTCGTGGTGCCTTCGGCCGTATCCTGCCGGGTCGTACAGGCGACCAGCAACATGGTCATCAGGATCGGTATCAGCCAACGTGTCGCTCGGAGCATCAGATACCTCGTCGTCGATGCGTCATCATCTTCCACTCAACCCTGACGGGGTTGCAGACATTCCCTTTCGTAAGTCTACGGCTTGTGGGCATCCATTGCCAGGGGCATGCGGGCCGGGGGGTTCAGTCGCGGCCTGTGTGGCCGAAGCCCCCGGCGCCCCTGAAGGTCTCAGGGAGCGCATCCACCTCCAGGAGGTCCGCGCGCCCCACCGGACAGAACACGAGCTGGGCGATCCGCTCGGCGGGCTCGATCTCCACAGGATCCGTGCCGAGGTTCACGAGAATGACACGGACCTCACCCCGATAGTCTGCGTCGATGGTCCCCGGCGCGTTCAGAACGGTTAGGGCCTTCTTCGCTGCCAGCCCGGAACGGGGCCGCACCTGGCCCTCCCAGCCCGTTGGGATGGCGAAGGCCAGCCCGGTGGGCACCATGCAGCGCCCACCGGGGGGTATGGTGATGGATTCGTCCAGGAGGGCACGGAGGTCCATGCCGGAGGAATCGGGGGTCTGGTAGGAAGGGAGCGCCTCGACGCGAGGGTCGAGGCGCTGGATGTACACTCGGAGGACTCCGGACATCCGCCTAACGGCGTCCCCGGCCCCGGTCGCGCCCGCCACGACCGCCACGGTCACGGTCACGGTCACGGCCGCCGCGATCACGGTCACGACCGCCACCACCGCCGCCGGTATCGCCGCCGCCGCCCTCGCCGCGCATCGCAGCCTTGTGGGAGAGGCGGATCTTACCGGTGCGGCCGTCGATCTCCAGGACTTTGACCTTGACCGTGTCGCCCTCCTTCATGATGTCCTCGACCCGCTCGACCCGGTGTTCAGCCATCTCGGAGATGTGGCAGAGGCCATCGGTGCCGGGCATGATCGTTACGAACGCGCCGAAGTCGGTCACCTTGGCCACGCGGCCATCGTAGATCTTGCCGATCTCCGCCTCGGCCGTGTAGGACTCGATCTGGCGGATGGCTTCTGCCTTGCTCTCCTCGCCGACGGCTGCGACGCGGACCGTGCCGTCGTCGGTGACGTCGATCTGCGCGCCGGTCGCCTGAATGATCCCGCGGATGTGCTTGCCCCCGGGGCCGATGAGGTCGCGAATCTTGTCGGGGTTGATCTGCAGGGTGACGATCCGCGGCGCGTGCTCGTTGACCTCGGGCCTGGGCTCGGAGATCGTCTTGCGCATCTCGCCGAGGATGTGCGTCCGGGCCTCGGTGGCCTGGGTCAGCGCCTTGGCGAGGATCTCACGGGAGAGGCCGCTTATCTTGATGTCCATCTGGATCGCGGTGATGCCGGTCTCGCTGCCGATGACCTTGAAGTCCATGTCCCCCATGTGGTCCTCGTCGCCGAGGATGTCCGTGAG
>CAZNWW010000313.1:0-5519 GCA_964576155.1 uncultured Myxococcales bacterium
GTCGGCTCCGGCTCGCTCGGGTTCGGCTGCGGGAGCCCGGAGAGCTCCAGGTCCTTCCGGGTCTGGCTCAGGTACTCCCAGGCGCGGTTCTCCTCACCCTCGCCGATCCACACCGAGAAGGTCCCGTCGATCCAGGAGCCCGCATGGAGGGGCTCCAGCTCCTTATACTCCCCCGCCGGGTGCGCGGGAATTCCCCGATCCGGGTTCCCGTCGATGTACTCGGACATGGTCACCGGGACGATCTCGCCGATAGCGTCGGATTCGGTGAGTGCACCATAGAACGCGTGGAAAAAACCCTTGCCGTCCATCTCCTTGGTGTAGGTCTCCCAGGCGTTCTCGCCGTCCAGGATCACGGTTATCAGGCGATCTCCGCCGCCGAACTTGGGCGCCCGATCGAGGACGTAGTTGATGAAGTCAGCCGTCGCTGCCTCGCCGGTGAGGCCCTGGTAGGCGAAGCCCATGCGATCCGAGAGCTCCGGATCCCGGAACACGAACACCAGCTCGTCGTCGGTGGAGCCGCCGTCTCCCTCGACGGTGTCCGAGTCGACCTTGTAGGGGAAGTACGGGCTGTGGTTCCCGCCGCCCACGAGGTTGGAGTAGTCCAGGACCTGCTGGCCCGTGGCGCTCCACTTCAAGCCCGCGTCCACGAGGATGTGGACGATGTCCTCGGCCACGGAGCCCTCTCCGCACCACATGCCCCGCGGCGGAATCCCGAAGATGTCCTCGTAGTACGCGGTCGCCCGCAACACGTGGGCGTAGGCATCCATCTCGTAAGCGTACGCGGGCTGCGGGAGGGTGTCCCAGGGCTGCCCCTGATAGGCCAGATCCGAGTTGTAGACCAGCGGCAGGATCGGGTGATAGAAGGGCGTGGTCATGATCTCGATCTGCCCATCCCGGGTCACCGGGTCGTACATCAGCTCCTTATGCACCGGCACCACGTTGGCCATGATCTTGTACTGCTCGGCCACCAGGCGGTTGGCCACCTCCTCGGAGAAATCGGTGACCGTGTAGACCTCGATCGGCCAGCCCGCCGCGTCGTTGCCCATGGATTTTTCCAGGATATCGGTGATGTCCACGGTCATGCCGTTGGTCATGGTCACCGGACCATCGAGGAAGTCCGGATCCATCCACGCTATCTCGAAGAGGATCTTGAGCCGGAGGAAGTCGTCATGGGTCAGGAGCGCCGGGTTCTTCTCCCGGACCTCCACGTACTGGGGGAAGTGTTTCATCAATGCATCGGCGGTAGACACGCAGGCCCACGGGTCGGCATAGAGCAGACCCAGCTCCTTCTCCGTCGCTTCCTCCGGGGTCGGGGTGTCATTGAGCAGGAGGTCGATCCATGGATCCGTATGTCCCTCCCAGGCGGCCAGGAACGCAGCCTCGTCCACGGTGTTGTTCTCCACGTCGACGTAGGGCCCGAGGCGATCCACGTAGTAGGTCAGGAGTTGATTGAGCAGCACGATGGTGAGGTTGATGTTCATGTGGATCGCCGGGTAATCCCGGATGATCGCGGCCATGTCGTAGTAGTCCTTGGTCGCGTGCTTCCTGACCCAGGGGCCGCTCAACTCGTCCTTCACCGGGTCGAGGTACAGGGGCTGGTGCTGGTGCCACACGATGCTCAGATAAACCGACCGCTTGACGGTGGCCTTGTTGTGCTGCGGATCCACCACGTTCCCGGCCTCGTCCTCCACGTGTTTGACCAGCACGGTGTAGGTGAAATCGGGGTTCACCTGCCCGGGGTCGGCCAGGGTCAGATGGGCGAACTGTTTGAAGGTCTCCACCCCTGAGACATCCACCTGGCCCATGTCCGAGCCGGTGATGGAGAACGCTCCGCCCGCCTGGGCCGAATCGCTGTCGATGGCTTCGTCGAAGCGCACCACGACCTTCGCACCGTCGGGGCTGAACGCGCTGAGCACCCGAGGCGAGGTCTCGTCGGGGCCGGGCTCCAGATCCAGGCCGGGGCTCGTGTCCTTGCCGGGCTCCACGTCATCGGGGGTCCAACCGTCGGGCAGCACCCAGCCGTCGGGCGGCACCCAGCCGTCGGGCGGCACCCAGCCATCGGTTGCTACCCAGCCATCGGGCTTCGTCCAATCCCCCCCCGTCCCGTCATAGTGGGGCTTGTAAGGCTCGGGCTTTGTGCCGCAGCCCGCCGTCAGGGCCGATGCCACGATGAGGACGAGGAGACTGCGAAAGGTCCCGTGGTTCATTTCCGTTCCCACCCGTCTATCGAAGCGTGATGATCGCTACCTGGTCGATGACCGTCGGCGCGCCGCATTCAGGGAGGCATTGGTTGCTCATGCCGTCGGTGCCGCCGTACTTGTTGGACAGCTTGACCGCCACCGCTACCTGCAGCCCGGTGGAGGGGATCCCGCTGACCCCCAGGAGATCCGTCAGGGCCACGGAGGTCTCCACGGCCTCGACGCCCTGGTCCACGGGCCCGTTCACCCATGAAAAATTGTCCGGCGGGTTCAGGGAACGCCAGCCTGCGTCGAACACGAGTTCTTCCCCTGAGACAACCGAGTTGCCCTGCGCGCCGAAGCCGAACTCCGCGCCGAAGCCCGCCGCGGTAACGGTGACCACGTTCGAGAGTGCGTCGTCCAGATCCCCGTTGCCATCGTTGTCGGACAGGCTGCTCATGTCGGTCACCCCGGTGACCGCGCCGAAGTCCACGTCCACATACCCGAGGATGTAGTTGAGCCCCTCCGCGTACCCGCTCACGCCGATGTAGAGGTTCGCATCGTCGTACGCCACATAAAGCGCGGAGAGCGCGTTGAGTTCAGGATCCCAGTCGCTCGCCACGGAGTTCGTCGCCACCTGGTACGCCGGGCCCCAATCGGCCAGGTCCCCGTCCACGATCATTGTCCCGGAGAGGACGTATTCGAAGGCGTCATCGAGGCTGTCCGATTCGCCCCCGGGGAGGGCGAAAACTATGTCCGCAGGGCCCGCAAAGTTGGGCGGCGTAATGACGTGCACGACGCCCGCGTCGTCGAAGACGAACGTCGCCTCCTCGCCGCCGACCTCGGCGGTCATATCCGCGGTGAAGTTGGCGCCGGTCACTTCGACCTCGGTGCCGCCCATCACGGTCCCGAAGCCCGGGTCCGCTGCGAGGATGACCAGGTCGTCGCCGGGGTCGATGACCTCGATTGTGCCGAGGAGATCGGCATCGTAGCCGTTCTGGGAGCCGTCGGAGTCGGCCCAGATCCAGTTCTCCCCGTCCAATGAGAAACGGACAGCGAAGGCCCAGGTTCCTTCGACATCGAAGGACAGGTCCTCAACCACCCAGAGGTCGTTGTTCCCGTTGTCGGACGAGTAGGTCGCTGGGATGGTGGTCCAGGACTCAGGCTCCACGGTCGGATCCGAACCTGGAGGACCGTAGAGCAGCTCCGCCTGCATCCCGGGCGCGGCCCCGACCCCTTCGGTCATTCCAGGCTCGTAGACCTCAGCGTAGAGCGCCGGGAGGGCGCCGTCGGTGAAGGCCGTCACGGACAAGGGCGCCAGGAGCTTCGCGTAGTCGGGTACGTTCGGGACATAGGTGAACGCAGCCTCGAGGGTGTCCTCCTGCGCGTCGAGGTTCACCAACCGGATGTCAACTGCACCGAGGGCCCCGGAGGGCGAAGTGGCCCATACCGTGGTGGAGTCCTTGAAGTCCACCGACGGAGCCTGCTTGGCCCCGAAGAAGACCGTGGGGTTGGGCTGGAAATTCTCGCCATGGACCGTTACCACCGTGCCGCCGCTGACCGGGCCCTCTTCCGGCTCGATCCCATTGACGAGCGGGGCCTCTGCCTCGTCAATATAGGTGAAGCCCTTCAAGAACTTGGTGCTTCCGGTGTCCGGATTGGTCAGCTCCACGTCCACCTTGCCCGCCGCGTGGGCCGGCGTGACGCAGGTGAACTCCGTCGCGCCCTTCACGTCCACCGCGGTTGCGAGGGATCCGCCAAAGGACACCACGGCGCCGTCCTGGAAGTCGGACCCGGTCACGGTGACCAGGGTGCCGCCCTCAACGGGGCCGCTGTCCGGGTTGACGCTGCCAATACCCGGCTCGGAGACCGGCACGTTCGAGACACAGCCCCCGTCCTCGCAGACCTCCTGCGGCCCGCAGTCTTCGTCGGTTGTGCAGCCGACCGTGCAATCCTCATCCTGGCAGATCTCTCCCTCGCCGCAGTCGTCGTCGGTGTGACAACCTGCCTCGCATTTATTGTCGAAGCAGAGGAGGCCCCCGATGCAGTCCCCGTCCTCATCGCACCAAGGCTCGCACAGACCGCCCAGGCATTTTTCACCTGCGGCGCAGTCATCGTCGGACTCGCATTCGGGCACGAAGTCGCACACCGCGGCTACGGTGGTGTTCTCAGTAGTCCCCCAGGAGTCCACCTCCCAGGTCACCTCGGCGGGGGTCCAGTCGTCATTGCCGCAGCGGGTGAACGCGTGGATCCCGTTCTTGGCGCCCTTCTGCTTGCCCTCCAGGAGGATCTTGTACTCCGCCGCGTCGACCCAGCTCTCCTCGTCGGAGGAGAACATGGCCGTGAACTGGGCGTGCTGACCCTGCAGGAGGAGGCCTGTGTGCTTACCCAGGTTGAGGCTCTGTACGTAGGTGTAGATCCCGTCCCCGGCCACTTCGTCCCCCTTGTCCCCGTCAGGGCCGGCGTCGAGGATCTGCACAGGGGTCCACATGTTCATGTTGCCTTTGAGATAGACTTGGATCCCCGCCCAGTCTTGAATATATGCGAACTCCGGGTGCAGATCGTTGGTGTCCACGGTGACCTTGATGTCGATGGTCCCGAAGGCCTGCAGCACTAGGCCCTCTGCGTGAACCGTCCCGGTGCCGCCTGCGGGGATGGTGAACTCGCCGTTGGTCCCCTCCCACATCCAGAAGTCCAGCTCATTGAGCACTCCGTACTGGAATGTCGTCTCCTCCTCGGCCTTGAAGTAAACCTCGGTCGAAAAGATGTGATCCCCTGCCTCCGCCTCACCCATCTCGTGGCCGCCTGCGGTCACCGGGCCGTCGTGTCATAGAGGAGCGGGAACGGACCGTCCGTGGGGAGCCAGCTCGTCGCGAACTCGATGGAGTTGTCCTCCGCGTTCAACGCAAAGGATCCGGTCCACTTGATGTCGCCGTCCTGGAAGGTCTCGTTGGCCCGGTCGTCCACGAAGAAGGTGATCCGCGCGTAGCCCTCGGGCACCCAAGGCGTGTCCTCCTGGGTGAGATCCCCGCCTCCGGAGTCGTCCTCCGCATCTCCGAAGTGGATCCCGTCGCCGGCCTCGATGGTGTCGTCGCCGGGGTTCGTGTCGGTGATCGGATCCCGGCACGCGCCGAGGGAGAGGAGGGAGGTGACCAGGATCAGAAGCAGAAGAGATTGTTTCATATTAACCTCCCACAGCATCATACGTACTACTCACTCCGCCGCCCACAGCAGCGCCGAGTTCTTCAACTCAAAGCTGACCCCACCGGCCCAGCTCCCTTCACTTCCCACCGCGCACCAATCCCAGGACAACCCGTGATCCCGGGTGTACCGGGCCACGGC
>CAZNWW010000314.1:0-5519 GCA_964576155.1 uncultured Myxococcales bacterium
ATCCCGGCCTCGCAGAAGCGACACCCCTGGGGGCAACCGCGCGCTATCTCCAGGGAGACCCTGTCGAAGATGGCCTCCACCGATGGCACGGGGAACGGTCGTAGATTCGGCCCCTCGTCCAGGTCCTCCAGCCACTGTCGCCTAGCGACGCGCCCGGGCACGAGTTCGAAGCTCGTGACCGCGTCTGTCTCGGACGGATGCAGGGCCGGGACGTAGACACCGGGCAGGAGATCGAGACGGGGCAGGAGATCGCCGCGGTCCGCCCCCGGAAAGTCCATGGCCCTCAGTGCATCCAGGAAGTCGGGGAGCAGGACCTCGCCGTCCCCCACCAGGACCGCGTCGAAGAACGGCGCCACGGGCTCCGGATGCGCGGCGCCGGGACCGCCGGCGATCACCAGCGGCTCCGTCGGGCCCCGGTCCGCTGCACGGAAGGGGATGCCCCCGAGGTCGAGGACGGTCAGGATACCGGTGTAGGTCAGCTCGAAGGGCAGGGAGATCCCGACGACGTCGAACCGCCCCAGGGGCAAGCCATGGTCGCGGGAACCGAAGGCCACGCGCCCGGCCCGGATATGCGCCTCCATGTCCATCCAAGGAACGAAGAACCGGTCCACGAAGATCCCGGGGGTCTGGCGGAGCATGCTGTAGAGGATCGCCAGGCCCGCGTTGGACATGCCAATCTCATATGCGTCGGGGAAGACCAGCGCTACCTTGATATCTCCCGGCTCCGGCAGCGATGGGGGTTCGACGAAGAATTCCCCGCCCGCGTAGCGCGCAGGCATGCGCACACCGAGTCGGACCAGATCATCCACGTGACTCAAGGGATCTCCCCGGGCGCTGCAGCGCCCCCTGCCAGATCGCCGGCCAGGGACAGGAGGTCGGCCGGTGTGAGACGGGTCCGTCGGGACACGCCGTTGAGAGCCACTTCTACCGATCTGCCGCGAACCAGGTGGAGACAGAAGCCCTGGCCCCCGCGCGAGACCACGCGTATCCTCCCTGTTGACCCTTCGGTCCCGAGCTCCCGAGCGAAGATCCGGCGCCCACCGAGGTGCACCTCATGACGCCAGATACTCGGGCCGAATTGGAGGCGCTCTGTTGAAAGAGCCTTCCCAACGATCAGGGCGAGGAAGCAGAGCCCGATGGCCGAGAGGGTCGGCCCGAACAGGAAACCGAAGACCGGCGCGTGGGCGATGTTCGCCATCATCACGGCCCCGACCCCCAGGGACAGGACCCCGGCGTTGAGAAGCGGCCAGCCCAGGGGCGCGCCGGCGCCGAGCCGGACGCTGACCTCGGGCCGCCGGGGTGTCACCGTCGTCGGCGCCTCGACCGCCGGGAGCCCGGTTACTTCCCTCAGGCTGGAGGCGACGTCCGTTGCGCGCTCCTCGTTCCCCGGCTCTGCGACCAGAATCGTCGCACCGGACGCGAGCACCAGCTCGACTGCGCCGATCTCCACCTCAGTGTTCTCACGGCCCCATCGCTCGGTGCGACTAGCAACTGCTACCCCGCTGACCGACTCCACCGGGACATGCAGGGCATCGTCTGCCCGGGCCCCGGTGAGGCGGAACCGTCTGGAACCTGGCTCCCAGACAAGGCCACCCTTGGGCTCGCCGATGAGGCGCCCGACCTGGAGAAACAGGAGGCCGGAGATCCCCAGCAGCACGACCAGGAACAGGCGCGCCGCGAGGCTCTGCTCTTCCGACCCGATGAGGACCCATGAGCCGCCCACAACCTGGGCCACTCCCAAGGCGTACACCATCCTGCCTACGACAGCGTTCTGCCGCGGGTCCACCAGGACCACGCTCTCCTGACTCGTCATGGGATGATGCAGCGCGCGGCGAGGTCCGAGACCTGCTCGTCGGTCAGTCCCGCCTCCCGGAGCACCGCGTGGGTGTGCTCACTGTAGCAAGGAGGGAAGGTGTAGTCCCTGGGAGTGTCCGCCCGGTCCACCGCCGGTGGACAGAGGTGAACGGCCCGTCCGTCAGGCAGATGGGTCGTGGTCAGCTTTGACGCCACGGCCTCCATGTCGCGGACCTGACGGATCGTGTGGATCGGTGCATGGGGGACTCCCGCGGCCGAGAGCGCTTCCTGGAGCGCTGCGGTGGTGAACACCGCGGCAGCAGCGCCCACCTCCCGGTGGATATCAGCCCTATCCTCGTGACGGCCCGCGTTGGTCTCCCGGCGCTCGACGGCGAGTCCTTCGAAACCAGGGATCTCGGTGAGTCTGCGCCACTGGCGGTCGTTGCCCACGGCGAGGAAGAGGTACCCGTCCGAGGTGGGGTACGCGTTGACCGGGATGAACTTCCGATGCTCGTTGCCGCAGCGGCCGATCTCCGTGGGATCGCAGTCGAAGTCCAGAAGCGGCAGGGTGGTGATCAGCCAGGATGCAGCGGCCTGGGCCATGGACACGTGGATCTCGCTACCCTCCCCGGTCTCGGCCTTCTCGGCCAGCGCCAGGCATACGTTGGCGTAGACCTCGTCCCCGGCCTTCAAATCCACGAGCGGGACACCGGAGAGCATCGGGGGCCCGCTCGCCTCGCCAGTGATCTCCATGAATCCCATCATCGCCTGGATCGCCGGGTCGTAGCCCGGGACGTCGGGGTAGTCAGGGCCCATCGCGGAGATCCCGGCCCAGATGAGATCGGGCTTGACCTCGCAGAGGCTCTCATAGTCGATACCCAGGGACTTGTATCGTGACGGCAGGGTGTTGCAGCAGAACACGTCCACGTCCAGCTCCTGCACGATCCGCCGGAGGGTCTGTCTGCCCTCGGCCTCCTTCAGGTTCAGCGCTATCGCTTCCTTGCCTACGTTGGGCGCGACAAAGTAGGAGCGTCGGTCTTCGTCCGCCACGACTCCGCCGATGTAGCGGTTGGGATCCCCGGGCAGGCCCCTCCCCGTGGGCGTGGCCTCCAGGCGAATCACCCGCCAGCCGAGCTGCACGAAGCGTAGGGTGGCGTAGGTCATGGAGAGGGCCTGCTCCATGGAGAGGACGGTCCGCTGCCTCATTCGGCCCCTCCCTCGGCGTGGGCCTTCAGGCGGCGCAGGACGTTCTCAGGTGTCAACGGCAGCGCATTGAAGTGGACACCGGTAGCGTTGTACAGCGCGTTGGCGATGGCCGCCGGGACGCAGATCAAGGGCGCCTCGCCGATGCCCTTGGCCCCTGCCGGGCCCTCCGGGTCCATGGTCTCGATGAAGATCATGTCGATCTCGGGGACGTCCGGCGCGGTGAGGAGCTTGTAGTCGCGGAACCGGGGATTGAGCACCCGGCCCTCCTCCACCATGAGGTCTTCTGTGCAGGCGTACCCGATGCCCATGACGATCCCGCCTTCGACCTGTCCCTCGATGCCCATCTGGTTGATCACCCGTCCCACGTCGTGGGCCGCGGTGAAGGCCAGGACCCGGACCACGCCGGTCTCTGTGTCCACCTCCACCTCCGCGACGTGGGTGCCGAACGCGTAGGACGCAGAGACATCTCCTTTGTACTCCTTGTCCTGGGACTCGCTCGGGGGTTCATAGTAGTTCGTGGTCATGATCAGGTCTCCCTTCTCGCCGAAGTGCAGCGACCGGATCAGCTTGCCCATGTCCAACCGGTCCTCGCCGGTCTCCTTGTCCACGATCCACCCCCCTTCGAGGGCCAGGCTCTCCGCGGTGGTCCCGAGTCGAGCGGCGGCCACCGCCAGGAGCTTGTCCCGCGCCGCACGAGCGGCGCCGATCGCGGAGTTCCCTGCGACGAAGGTGGTCCGGCTGGCGTGAACCCCCACATCCCAGGGGGTGACGTCGGTGTCGTTGTTGACCACACGGACCGAGGCGATGGGGATCCCCAGCTCCTCCGCGACGAACTGCGCTATCACCGTCTCCGAGCCCTGGCCGATCTCGGACGCGCCGGTGATCACCGTTGCGTGACCGAAGTCGTCGAGCTGGAGGATCGTGCCGCAGCCGTCGGTGCGGTAGATCTTGGCGCCCCCTCCGACGTGGAGCATCGACGCGATCCCCACGCCGCGTTTCACGGGCCCCTCCTGCCCCTGCCCGTAGGCCTGGTGTTTCTCCTTGAACGCGCTCTTCGCCGCTGCCCCATTGAGGCAGTCTTTGAGCCCGCAGGTCCGGAAGGTCAGCCCCTGTCCCGTGACCTCGCCGGGGTCCTGGGCGTTAATGAGCCTGAACGCCAGCGGATCCATCCCCACGGCCTCGGCGAGCTGGTCCATGTGGTTTTCCACGGCGAAGGTCGCCTGTGGATTCCCATACCCGCGGAACGACCCGCTGTAGGGGTTGTTCGTATAGACCACGTCCGTGTGGTAGAGGCAGTGAGGGACCCGGTAGAGAGAAGAGATTGTCTGCATGATCACGAAGGGCGTGGTGGCCCCCCACGAGGTATAGCCGCCGTTGTCGTGCAGGGTCCGCGCCTCCCTGAAGGTCAGCCGGCCGTCCCGCCGCGCGCCGGAGCGGAGCCGGAACTCCATGGGCTGCCGGGTCGGGGACGCCAGAAACTCCTCCTCCCGGGAGAAGACCAGCCGCACCGGCCGCCTGGTGGCCCGGGCCAGGAAGACGCAGATCGGCTCGAAGGGATAGACATCGAGCTTGCTCCCGAAGCCGCCCCCGAGGGGGGGCTGGATGACCCTGATCTTCTCCGGGGGCACGCCCACCATCCGGGAGAGGTCCCGCCTGAACAGGAAGGGCATCTGGGTCTGGGAGTGGAGAGTGAGGCGACCCTCCGCGTCGAACTCCGCGATGATCGCACCCACGCCCATGCAGCAGTGGGTGACGAAGTGCAGCTGGAACACGTCCTCGACGATAACGTCGGATTCGGCTTCGCCCTGAGCCAAGTCGCCGTGACCATAGTCGAAGGCCATGGGGATGTTATTGGGATGCGCCTCGTGGATCACCGGCGCACCCTCCCGGAGCGCGTCCGCCGGGGAAAAGACTGCGGGGAGATCCTCGTACTCGACATGGATCAGCCGCGCCGCCTCCCGGGCGATTTCCTCCGACTCCGCGGCCACCGCGGCCAGCTCGTCACGAATGCAGCGGACCTTGTCCCCCTTGAGCGCAGGGTTGTCCCTCGCCACCCCGAGGGGCGCGCCCGAGACATCCGCTGCTGTGATCACCGCGTGCACCCCCGGGAGCGCGCGGGCCTCCTCGGTGTCGATTCGGACGATGCGCGCGTGCACGCGGTCCGTGCGTCGGATCGCGGCGTGCAGCATCCCGGGCCTGGTAATGTCCTGGACGTAGCGCGCCTCCCCGGTCACCTTCGAGGGCGCGTCGAGTTTGGGGATGCTCCGACCGATCAGGGTCTCCTTCCTGCCAGCGCTCATTGTCCCCCCTTCTCTCGGACCCTGTGGAGCGCGGCGGCGATGGCATCGATGACCTTGGTGTAGCCTGTGCATCTGCAGAGGTTGCCCTCGATGCCCCGGCGGATGTCTTCCACGGTCAGGTCAGGAGCCCCGCTCATCAGGGATGTTCCCTGCACCACCATACCCGGAGTGCAGAAGCCGCATTGGACCGCGCCGTGGCGGACGAACTCCTCCTGGAGG
>CAZNWW010000315.1:0-5497 GCA_964576155.1 uncultured Myxococcales bacterium
CACAACGAGGGCGGCCCGCCCACGGTCGCGGACTTTGACGGCGACGGACGGCCGGAGGTAGCGTCCGCGGGCGCGGACTACTATGTGGTCTTCGATCTGGACTGCTGCGCAGACCTGCCCCAATGCACCACGATGCCAAACGACGCGGAGGGCTGCACCTCCGCTGGGATTCGCTGGAAGGTCGCCAACCAGGACTGCTCCTCCCGGGTGACTGGTTCGTCAGTCTTCGACTTCGACGGGGACGGACAAGCCGAGGTGATCTACAACGACGAGACCCTCTTTCGGATCTTCCGAGGTACGGACGGAGAGGTGCTGTTCGAGCAGCCGAACACGTCTCACACCCGCCTGGAGTATCCGCTGGTCGCGGACACGGACAGCGACGGCAACGCGGAGATCGTTATTGTCGAGAACGGGAGCAACAAGGATCCGGTGCCCTTGCAGGTCTGGGGCGACGCACACAACCACTGGGTCCCCACCCGCCGCATCTGGAGCCAGCACGCCTACAACATCACCAGCGTCACCGAGGGCGGCCTCATGCCGACCGATGGCGAAGTCCCCAACTGGCAGGTGTTCAACAACTTCCGGCAGAACCTCCCCGACTACAACCCCTACCAGGCGCCGGATCTAGTCGCCGCGGTGACAGGGCAGGACCTCACAGGATGCCCGGGGGTACTCAAGGTCAAGGCCAAGGTCTGCAACGTGGGCGAGCTCTGGGTACCGCCGGGGGTCGGGGTGTACTTCTACAGCGGTGTGAACATGGACCTCCTGCCATGCGCGGTCCCCGCGGTGACCCCAGTGACCCTGGATCCAGGCCAATGCGTCGGCGTCGCTTGCGACTGGATCCCGACCGCGCCCGTGCCGGCCGCCACCCCGGTGCGCGTCTGCGTGGACGGCATGTCATACCAATGCACCGGGCCGGGGGTGTTCAACGAATGCGACGAGTTGAATAACGCCGGCGACGGCAGCGTGGGGCCCTGCCCATAGAACCCAGTCATCTCTCGGGGGGGCAACAACCGCTTGAAATCACCATTCCGGGTGAAAACATCATCCCAAATGAACACCCCGAAGCTATGCCTTCTCATTGCGCTTACCATCCTCTCTTCGTGCAGAAAGGACGAGAACCCGAACCTTGTGAGGTTCGTGACCTCGATGTCACCGGGCGAACCCGCGCTGGTCCGGCAGGTGCTCGAGGGCTTTGAGGAAAAGAACCCCGACATCGAGGTCCGTTACGAGCCGATAAGCGGCACCTACATGACATTGATCCAGACCAGGATCGCGGCCGGGACCCCGCCGGACCTGTTCACGCTCTCCGACGTCAACGCCCCGGACCTCATCGCTGCAGGCGTGCTCATGCCCCTCGACGAATGGATCGAAAGGGACGGGGTGGACCTGGACGACTTCTACCCGAACCTCCTCAACGCGTTCAGGCACGACGGGAAGATCTACGGGCTGCCCAAGGACTACAACACATTGGGGCTCTTCTATAACAAAGACATGCTCGCCGAAGCCGGGGTCTCTCCCCCGCAGACGTGGGAGGAGCTCCGAGACGCGGCACGAAAGCTCACTGACAAGAGCGCGGGCAGGTATGGGCTGTGTCTCACGCCGGACATGGCCCGCTGACTCCCCTTCCTGTACCAGGCGGGCGGCGAATACCTGGACGCTGAGGGAGAGGCCCTGGTGGTGGATTCCCCGGAGGGGCGCGAGGCCCTGGACTTCTTCTCGGGCCTGGTCCGGGATGGAATCGCTACGCGGCCCGACCAGGTCGGGGCCACCTGGGCGGGGGAGGCCTTCGGCCGGGAGCTGGTCGCAATGGCGCTGGAGGGAGGCTGGATGATCCCCTCGCTGCGGATGGGCTACGAGGACTTGGATTTCGGCGTGGTCGAGCTTCCTGCTCATCGCACACGAACGAACCTCGCCTTCACCGTCGCCTTCGTCATCCCGCGCTCCACCCGCAACCCGGAGGGCGCCTGGCAGTTGATGAAGTACCTGGCAGGCAGGGACGGCATGCAGGCGTGGACCTCTCTGGGCATGGCGCTGCCGTCGAGAAGGTCCGTGCCGGGTCAGACGGTGGACGGACCCAATGCGGCCCATTGGCAGGCCTTGGCGGCGGGCGTCGAGTACGCCAGACCCTGGCAGTTCACCTATCGATTCACCAAGGTGCTGGACAGGTCAAACGTGAACCTGGAGGCCGTCTTTCTCGACAGGATGGAAATCGACGATGCTCTCTCCGACATGGTGGAGTATGGCGACCGGGCGCTGTCCCACACAAGAAGAAGAGATTGATGGGACTCCGACGCAAGAAGGGCGATGAACAAGGGGCCTCCGAGATCCTGGTCGGCTACCTCTTCTTGCTGCCTGTTGTCGCCATCCTGCTGGTGTTCGTCATCGTGCCGGTCCTGTGGTCGTTCTGGTTGAGCTTCCACGAGTGGTCGGCGCTCGAGCCGGACCGGATGCCCTGGGTCGGGCTGAACAACTACACCCAGTTGCTGTTCGATGACGAGTTCCACATCTCCTTGTGGAACACCGCAATCTATACCTTCTGGGTCGTCCCGATCCAGACGGTTCTGTCCCTGATCATCGCCGCGGTGCTCAACCAGAAGCTCCGTGGAGTGGCCTTCTTTCGCGCCGCATTCTACTTCCCGTCCATCACCTCTTCGGTGGTGATCACCATCATCTTCATGTGGATCTTCAACGCGACGGGCCTGTTCAACTACATGCTCTCCACCTTCGGAATCGTAGGGCCCAACTGGCTCGGAGACCCTGACTACACCCTCAAGGCGATCATGGGCCTCAACATCTGGACCACCCTGGGCACCATGACTGTTATCTTCCTGGCAGGTCTCATGGATGTCCCGGGGCAGGTCTACGAAGCAGCAGAGCTTGACGGAGCAGGACCGGTGAGGACCTTCCTGCACATCACGGTTCCCCTCGTGAAACCAACAATCTTCTTCGTCGTGGTGATGGGGTGCATCGGGTGTTTCCAGATCTTTGACCAGGCATTCGTGGCCTCGGGCGGCGGTGGCGGGCCCATGAACTCGACCCTCACCGCTGTCTTCTTCATCTACAAGTCCGGGTTCACCCGGTTCGAGATGGGTTATGCCTGCGCGGCAGCCTTCGTGCTCTTTCTCGTGATCCTCGCAACGACGCTCTTCCAGCAGAAGATCCTGGGCTCTGGAGGAACGAAATGAAGGGCGAGAGACGGGGCGAGATGCCCTACTGGGTGGCGATATCCATCAAGATAATCAGCTACGCCATCCTGATCGCGCTGGCCCTGGCGATGTTCATCCCGTTCCTCTGGTCGCTGTCCACCTCTCTCAAGGCAGCGGGCGATGTCCACCAGTGGCCGCCCTCGTTCATCCCGGACAAGCCCACCCTGGATGCATATCGTACGGTGCTCACCGAGGTCCCCTTCCCCCGCTGGTTCCTTAATTCCTTCCTCGTGGCGACGATTGTGACCGCGGCCAACCTGCTGCTCTGCTCCATGGCTGGATACGCGCTGGCCAGGATCCGGTTCCCGGGCCGGGGCGCCTTGTTTATGGTGATCCTGGCCACCATGATGATTCCTGCGCAGATCACCATGATCCCGGTCTTCCGTATCCTCCAGGGGATCGGGCTGGTCAACTCGTACGGCGGGCTGATCATCCCGTTTATAGCGAGCACCTTCGGGATCTTCCTGATGAAGCAGTTCTTTGAGTCGATTCCGGCCGAGCTGGAGGAGGCCGCCATGCTGGACGGCTGCTCCCGCTTCCGGATCTTCTGGAACATCATTCTTCCGTTGGCGCGGCCCGCTCTCGCAGCGCTCACGATTTTCACATTCCTGGGCAACTGGAACAGCTTCATGATGCCCCTGATCATCGTCAGCGACCCTGAGCTCTCCACCCTGCCCATCGGCCTGGCGATGTTCCGGGGGGAGTACTTCACAGACTGGCCGGTGCTGATGGCCGCGTCGGTGCTGATCATCGCGCCGGTGGCGTTCCTTTACCTCTTCTTGCAGCGTTACTTTGTGGAAGGCATCGCGCACACCGGAATCAAGGGATAGGCCCATGGCAAGAGTTGTATTCGAAAACGTGGTGAAGCGATTCGGGGACAACCTGGTCGTCAAGGACCTGAACCTCACGGTGGAGGACCACGAATTCCTGGTGCTGGTGGGGCCCTCCGGCTGCGGGAAGTCCACGGCCCTCAGGATGATCTCCGGGCTCGAGACCGTCACGTCCGGGAAGATCTTTATCGGAGACCGCGACGTGACCCGGGTCGCAGCCAAGAACCGGAACGTGGCCATGGTCTTCCAGTCATATGCCCTCTATCCACACATGAACGTGTACAAGAACATGGCCTTTGCGCTGAAAATAGCGAAGGTCCCCAAGAATGAAATCGACCAGCGGGTGAGAGAAACCGCGGAGATGCTGGAGCTCACCGATCTCCTCTTCCGCACTCCGAGGGAGATGAGCGGCGGCCAGAGGCAGCGGGTCGCTTTGGGCCGGGCCATCGTGCGAAACCCGGCGGTGTTCCTGATGGACGAGCCGCTCTCCAATCTCGACGCAAAGCTGCGGGTCCACATGCGCATGGAGTTGGGACAGCTGCACCAGAGGCTGAAGACGACCACCTTCTATGTGACCCACGACCAGGTCGAGGCCATGACCATGGGCGATCGCATCGCTATCATCGACAAAGGGATCCTTCAGCAGGTGGCGACCCCAATGGAGCTCTACAACAAACCGATCAATGCCTTCGTCGCCACTTTTATCGGCAGCCCCTCCATGAACCTGTTCGATGGAATCATCGAGGATTCCGGGACCGGGCCGACATTCTGCTTCAAGGATCTGCGCTTCCCGATCGCGCCCGCGGCTGCGGCCGGACTGACCCAGGGCAGGGAAGTGGTGATGGGCATCAGGCCGGAGCACATCGTCCTGGATGCACCCGAGACAAGCAGCCCCGGCGCGTTCGTTGCGGACGTCCGGGTCCTCGAGCCCATGGGCAACGAGTTGACCGCGTACCTCTCGTTGGAAGGGAAGAACATCGTGGCGAAGCTGCCGGGGGGGGCCGATCTGACCGTCGGAGAGAAGGCCCGTTTCCGGCTCGATTTGGACCTAATCCACCTCTTCGACGGAGAGACGAAGGTGGCGATCCGGTAAGTCCGCGTACACCGCCAGCCAGACCGTGTTCCAGAGCTGTACCGCGTTGGACTCCTCCGTATGCACGGCGCGGGCGCCGAAGGCCACCGGCGACAACCCGTGCTCATCAATCTCCCAGCTCCAGAGTTCCGACGCAGCGACCTGGGCGTTCCTGTTGAGGCATTCCCGGAGACGGCCTTCCACGATGGACAGCAGGTCTGCTGCCGGTCCGTCCGGATCACTTCCAAGCCAGGCCCTCTGCCGAGCCAGACCCAGGTGAAGCATCCCCGCCACCCAGCCCCAGATCACCTCCCCGTGGTACCCGCCGGGACCGAGCAAATCCTCAAGCTCTCGCGCATGGCACAGCACCGGGTTGGCCACCAGCG
>CAZNWW010000316.1:0-3575 GCA_964576155.1 uncultured Myxococcales bacterium
CTCCGTACAGACGGCTTGGCCGCCGCCGTAGATCCAGGCGCAGGTTTCACTCACACACATGGAGCCCATGAAGCAGGCCTCGCCCGCGACACACGCTCCTTCGTCGATTTGGCCGTTGCAGTCGTCGTCCAGGCCGTTGCAGACCTCGTCCTCGGGGATGCACGAGGTTCCGCTGCCTCCACCTACGCCGCCGAAAAAGAGCGAGAAATGTGTCGTCGGGATGCTCAGCTCGCCTTTCACGAGGTTCAACGAGGCCGGCAGCTTCGTCCAATCTTCATCCGGGCTCAGGGGCTGGCTGAAGCCGCCGAGCTGATCCCAGGTGAACCCGTCGGGCAGCTCACTCGGGAGGTCGTCGAGGAGCGGCAGAACCAGGAGCACCGGCGCATTGAAGATAGCCGTTTCGTCCGCTACATTGATACGCCAGATCTCGGTGAGCGCCACGACATCTTCGGGGGGCACTGCGCCATCCTGTACGCCGATGAAGACGTTGATCTCCACGGGGAACGCGTCCTGGGGGACGATCAGCTTCACGCCGCCGTCAAAATGGAACGTACCCCCCGCGGGACCGATATCCCAGTTCTCCTGGGAGGGATCGATCGTGTCCTCGGATGACGTGGTGTCATCCTCAGCCATGTCTCCGGAGATGTCCGTGTCCTCGCCGGTGGTGTCCGATGGGGCCATCTGGTCTTCTTTCGTGTCGTCTGGAGGATAGATTGGGATCTTCTTCTCCGCTGTCACCACGCAGGCCTGCGCTATCATGGACACCAGGGCCAGGCACAGGGCTGTCCGGCTCATCCCTTTGAACGCTCTCGTCGCTCTCATTGGTCTCTCCACAGTCGCAGGGTTCAGAACCGCAGGATGCCCGTCAGGCCCATGGGACCGTCCGCCCCGATGAGGGGCGCAACTTTCCAGGGGTGCTCTGCGACGGCCGCTCCGATCTTGGGCTCGGTCAAAACCAGCCAGAGTCCCAGGCCGACGCCCACCGCACCGAGGCCATAGCCGGTGTAGGCGATTATCATCTTCGTATGCGCATCACGAACCAAGCCGTCGAATCGACTCTCATATTCAGCGATGAAAGGGTCCAGGCGGTTCGCATTCCGACCATCTTTGATGGCGAGGTAGTTCACCACACCCCCCGCCGCAGCGACGGCCCCTCCCATGGCCAGGGTGAACCATGGCAGGAACGGAGCCCGCTTCGGGGTGAAGGATCCGGTCACTTGTCCGCCGTTGCCGTCTCCGATGGGCTCGATGGCGCCGTAGCCCCCGGGATCATCGGTGGACGATGTGTCTGCAGGCCGATCGATGGGGACATCCACGACCTTGATCGGCTGGACCACGGCCCCGTCCTTCGGCGTATCCTCGACAGGGAGTTCCGGGTTTGTCTTCAGCATGTTTGCCAGGCCCACGGGCTCCGGGCCCACCGTGTGCAGGGACACGGGCCCCGTCGTCTCCTCGACCTTGGCGGTGAGACCCCGTTCGCCTAATGTAACCACTGCGGTAGGCACCAGACCGACAGCGCTCGAGGCGGTCGCTTCGCTCTGCACCTCGGCGAGGAATCTCCTCACCGCAGAACGGAAGAGCAGGGGCTTGCTGATGTGGGGGAAGTGCATCGCGTCTGGGATCGTCGCGACCATGTAGTTTCCTCGGATGCGCCCTATGCGACGGAAGGACTGCAGGCTCGCGGGCGGCACGGGATCGTTCTCGCCGACCACCAGGAGGACCGGGGCGCGGACCTGGGTGAAGGCCGCCTCCAGATTCGAGTCCGCCTCCGGGATATAGGTCTCCCGAACGAACCAACTCAGGCCGTAGTAGCTTCCCACCAGGCTGGCGACGCCCTGCCCGCTCACCAGCGCGGCCAGCTCTGCACGATGACGGTACCGATGATAGGCCTTGGGGTTCATCCGACCCCGGAGACTGTCGAGGTGCTCGAGCTCCTTGCGCCATCGCGCAGGGATCCTGTCTTCGATGCGCCGGACCGTCTCACGCATCAAGCTCGAATCAGGGTAGATCGGCGCTACCAGGATCAGCTTGGACACCGCGTCCGGGCGCTTGGCTGCGTACCAGGTCGCTGCGTAGGCCGCAACGGAGTGGGAGACCAGCACCACCTTTCCTGAAGTGAACGCGCTCCGCACCAACTCAATACGTTCAGCGTGCCAGGCCATGCATTGATCGACCTCGGGACGGGCGTCCTCTGAGAGGACGTCACAGCCCGGTAAATCCATGAGGACGATCTTGTAGTCATCGGCCATGGGCCGGATCGCCTCCAGGAACCATGGATCCTCCGGCGCGTCACCGGAGCGAAGCAGGATCATGGTCCCCCTGTCCGGGGTCCCGGCGACGAGGACCTCGATGGTCTGACTCCCCGCGTGGATCTCCTTGCGGTTCACCGCCAGCGGGGTGTCGTTCTTACCCAGACGTTCCCGCTGGATGGCCTTCACATCGCGTTTCCAGTCGTCGAGACTCCGAGCACCCTCCATGTAGGACAGGTTCGCCAGCACCCGCTCTGCGAGGTTCGCAATCTCCGGCTTCCGGTGCGCCAGCTGGTCTGCGACCGCGGGCACGTGGCCGGCGCGGCCCATCCAGAGGAGGGCCTCCAGGATCTCGATGCGGATGGGCCACTTCTCATACTGGAGCATGCGGACCATGCTCGGGATTGCGCTCGTCTCGCCCAGGTAGAACAGGGCCTGGAGCGCAGCGACACGGATGTTCAACTCCAGATCCTCCTCCGCGCGAGCCAGGAGGAGCGGGACAGTCTGTGGCAGGTCGCTCTTGGCGATCATCTCCATGGACTTCAGGCGCACATTCGCGTCGTTGTCGTTGAGCCCCGACTCCAGGATCCGGATTGCGCCCTCGTCCCTGTAGAGTCCGGCGATACCCACTACGCTGACGCGCACCAGGGGATCGCCCTTCTGGAAAGTCCGCGCCAGGATCGGCAGGATCGCCGGGTCGCGATAGAAGGACAGAAACTGCGTCGCCAGATCCCGCATCTTGCTGTGGCGGGCCGTGAGCAGGGAGACCACCTCGGGAGCAGCCTCGGACCCGATCTGCATCATGGCCTCCATCGCGGCTGGGGCTCGTTTCACGTCGCCCTGCTTGAGCACCATGAGGAGGGACGGCACAGCCCGCTCGCCGAGGCCGACCAGGGCTGCGGATGTTGGCTTCCGCTGGTCCTGCCGGTACAAAGCCTGGATCAGGGTCGGGATAACCCGATCCGCTGCATCGGGGGCGGTGGCCCCGACGACACCGAGGGTGCGGATCAGCACCTGTCGGAGCAGGAGGTTGGAGCGCGTCGGGCGCATGGCCTCCTTGCGGAAGAGATCCATGAGGGCAGGCACAGCGTCCTTGCCCAGGTCCCGGGCGATCAGCTCTCCCGCTAAGTTACGCACCTCCTCGGAGGGATCATGCAGAAGCTCGAAGAGCTTCTCGGACAGCCCCTTGCCCGAGGTGTCGGTGTCATTGATCCATTGAATCGCTGCGCCGCGGACCTTCGGGTTCGCTGAGTTCAAAGCCCCGAACATGACCGGAAACACCTGGTCCGCCTCTTCGATGGTCGCCAGCTGCCGTACCGCCTCGTA
>CAZNWW010000316.1:3585-5495 GCA_964576155.1 uncultured Myxococcales bacterium
CGCTGCGCCGAAGCGCGGCAGGACGGCAACGATCTCACGGCGCAGGAGGTCACTCGACCCGCCCGCCTTCAGCGCGCGGGTGAGGTGCGGCAAGGCCGCACTCCCCTTCTCCACGAGGCTCCGGGCGGCTGCCTCTCGGGTCACCGGATCCTCGAGCCGGCTCACCAGGGTCTGCAGTTCCTCTTTTTCGCCCGCCCGGGCCCCGGTCAGGGCCGGGAGTACCAGGAGTAGAACCAGGGTTGCAATCCATCTTCTCATGAGCGGTCAGTCCCCTACGTCGTTCTAGACGATTGTACCGGATCTCGCTGACTTCCAAAATAGCGGACTGGGGATTTGTGGGACGCCGCGGGACGCGACTGGGTCAGATCCCCTGGTTCACGCCGTTGCCGATGACGATCTTGTAGGTGTTGCAGGTGACCGGGGCTTCGGGATGCCGGTAGACCCGCACGAAGTACCACGCGGTCTGGTCAGCGCATTCGTGCTGGGAGACCTCCGTAGTGTCGCCGTAGGGCTTGCAGGGGCACTCGCCGCCGCCATTGGGATAGCCCTGCTGTTGATCGTCGTGGAAGTCCACGTAGTCGTCGAATTCTGTGGAGCCCACGCAGATGTTGTCAGCCCCTGCGCAGGACGTGCGGAACACGTCGAAGATGAACTCCACCTGCGCCGGATCGGGGCCCCATTGGGGGTTCTCGTCGAACCATGCAGTCACGTGGAAGGTGTCGCAGCCCTGCGGGTCCTGCCCGTCGAGGGCCTGGAACTTGTACCAGTCGGAGTCGCCCGAGGGCACGATCTTGCCCTCGACGATCTCGCTGTCTCCTGAATCCGGCAGGTTGCCGAGGTTCTCTGCGGTGTCACAAAGCTGGGCGACGACCTCGCTGCCCTCGAGCTCGCATTCGCAGCCGTTGACGTAGTTCGTGTCGATGTCGAAGAAGGTGGCCTCGCACTCAGAGATGACACACCCGCCGTCACAGATCACCGTGCCGTGCGCCACGGTGCCGCAGGAGGAGACCGCCTCGCCCTCGTCGATCTCCCCGTTGCAGTCGTTGTCGAGGCCGTCACAGATCTCGACCACGGTGGGGTGTATGTTGTATTCCGTGTCGTCGCAGTCGCCGCCCTTGCTTGCGTCGTAGTCGCCGAAGGGGGCACAGAGGCACTTCATCACGTCGGAGAGGCCGTAGCCGTCGCCGTCCTGATCGAGGAAATAGGGGAAGCACCCCGCCGCGTTCTCTTCGTCGATGACACCGTTGCAGTCATTGTCCAATTCGTCGCAGACCTCGACGTTCCCGGGGAACATGCCGGGGTTCTCGTCGTCGCAGTCGCCCTTGACCATGCTCCATCCGTCCTCTGGGTGGCAGAGGCAGTTGGTCTCGCCGCTCTCGACGCCGACACCGTCGCCGTCCTTGTCCTCCCAGTACATTTCGCAGCCGTCCGCCCAGGGCTCGTCCATCTCGCCGTCGCAGTCGTTGTCCTCGTAGTCGCAGATCTCCTCGACGCCGGGATGGACGGAGAGGTTGGAGTCGTCGCAGTCGCCGCCCTGGTTCACGTAGTTACCGCCGGGGGACTCACAGAGACACAGGCCAGCGCCGATTCCGTACCCGTCCCCGTCCACGTCCTTGTACCAGTTGCCGCAGCCGTTGGACTCCGGAGGGTCGATCTCGCCGTCGCAGTTGTCGTCCTCACCGTTGCAGCTCTCGGCTGCGGGGGTATGGGCATCGCATTCGGTCAGTCCGTCCGGGCCACAGAAGCGGATCCCCTCGCAGGTGCCGAAGCCGTTGCTCTTTGTGCAGTTCGTCTGTGCCGCGTCCTCGACCATCCATGGCGTGCATTCGCACTCCCCGCCGGCGGGGATGCACTGGTGGATCAGCTGACCGAGCTCGGTCTCGAACTCCGCGCAGAGGTAGCCGTCAGGG
>CAZNWW010000317.1:0-5454 GCA_964576155.1 uncultured Myxococcales bacterium
ATGGGATGGCGTCGACCTTCTCTGGCCGCGCCCGATACGTGAAGAGCATGAAGGGGCTCTCCCGTCCCTCGCATTCGAACCAAGTGTTCGCCTCTTCGGCCAGCACGCTCACGCCGTAGGGCCGGAAGCTCTCCCTATGCTTGACCTTGGAGTTGAGCAGGTCCTTCATATCCGGATTGCGGGGGTCGGCCAGGATTGTGCGGGAGCCGAGCGCTCGCGGGCCGAACTCCATGCGCCCCTGGAACCAGCCGACGATGCACCCGTCTGCCACCTGACGGGCCACGAAGGGAAAGAGCTCACCGTCCTCCATGTGCTCGAAGTCCGCCCCACGAGAGGCGAGGGTCGTACGCATCTCCCGGTCCGAGGCCTCGGGACCAAGGTAGGCCCGCTCCATCACAGTGCCCCGGGGCTCGCCCTTGAGCCCCTGGGCAACGACGACTGCTGCGCCCAGTGCCCCACCGGCATCCCCGGCTGCAGGCTGGATGAAGACCTCATCGAAATTGGTCTCGTTCAAGATACGGGTATTGGTCGGGCAGTTGAGGAAGCTGCCGCCAGCCAGGCAGAGCCGTGTCAACCCTGATTGGTCGTGGACATGCCGGACGATGGTCAGGAGCACCTCCTCGGTGACCTTCTGCAGGCTGGCAGCGATGTTTCGGTGACGATCCTCGAAGGGGGCGTCCTTGTCCCGGGGGGGACCGAACTCGCGCACGAAGCGCCGGCTGTACATATGACGGCCGCTCATGAAATCGAAGTAGCGGGTGTCGAGCCGGAAGCTGCCGTCGGGCCGCAGGTTGATCAGCTTACGGAAGGCCTCGAGGTGCTCGGGCTGCCCCCAATCGGCCAGGCCCATGGTCTTGCCTTCCCCGCCGTTGGCCTGGAAGCCGAGATAGGAGGTCACCGCGGTGTACAAGAGCCCCAGGGAGTGTGGAAAACGGAGCTCCTGCTTCATCTCGATGGAGCTCCCCCGGCCGATTCCCCAAGAGAGGGTGGTCCACTCCCCCACGCCGTCCGAGATGACGATGGCTGCCTCGTCAAATGGCGAGACGAGGTAGGCGCTGGCCGCGTGGGAGAGATGATGGCGAATGAAGCGCATTTCACCGTCATAGCTGGTCTCTGATCGCATGGTCATGGGCGTGACCAAGCGGTCACTGAGCCAAGACGGCAGGGTGCGGAGGAAGTTACCCAGGGAAAAGGGCCAGGCCTCCAGATGACTCATGACCATGCGATGAAATTTCAAGTAGGGCTTCTCATAGTAGGCCACTGAGTCGATGTCCTGGATGGTGAGCCCGCCCTGCTGAAGGCAGTAGTTGATCGCCTGCAGAGGGAATCCGGCATAGTGTTTCTGTCGATTGAAGCGCTCCTCCTGCGCGGCCGCGACCACCACGCCGTCCTGTACGAAGCAGACGGCGGCATCATGGTATCCATATGCTAGGCCAAGAATGTTCACCGTCTCTCCCTGTTCATGGCGGCCTTGCGTGTAGCGCCTACTGATCATGTCCGGGTTCCTGTCTGGAAATTGGGTGACAAGTTCCCCCTGATTTCCAGCAAGCCGTAGTCCAATAGTACCTGCTCCCCGGCCCTCCGTCGAGCGGCGTCCGGCTCATATATGATGGTGCTCGTCTCCTGTCGTAATCTGGCCTCCAATCTGTCAATCCTGCGGGCAAAGGCAGCCCGGTCTGGCGGCCGCGGCCGGCGGGTGCCGGTCTCTCGGAACAGAGCCGGCGTACCCGGCGGTGGATCCCAGACATCATGTCTGCATCGAGCCATGTGAGCTACGGATGAGCTCGCCGCTCGGCGAGCCCGGGCGCTACTCGGGTGAAGCGCTCCACCGCGCATGGATGAATGCGGATCCCACCTGTCAGTGTCGGGAGAGGTACACCCGCAGCACGACCAGCTGCTTCAAGTTCGCCCAGATAGCGCCGACATTGCTTACCTTGGAGCGCCCCTCCCGGCGGGGCTCCACCACCGACGGGATGCTGATGGTCCGCAGGCCGTCCCGGTGGACCCTCAGGATGAACTCCATGATGATCCCCCAGCCCCGGCCCGAGGAGACGAGGTCGTAGCGGTCCAGGAGCTCCCGCCGGAACACCACGGTGCCCTGGAAACAGGGGAAGCTCCCGAAGAGCAGCTTCAGCAAGGTCCGTTCACCCAGGGAGAGGAGCTTGCCTGCAGCGGAGTCATCGCGGTCCGGCAGGTAGCCCATGACCATGTCGTGGTCCGAGAGATGGGGCAGGAAATGATGCAGGGTCCACGCAGGGAACTGCATGTCCGCTGCCATGAAGGTGTTGAAGGTCCCCCGGGCCTCGGCGAAGCCCGTACGATAGACCCCGCCCAGACCCTGGTTCTGTCGATGGTGGATCACCCGCACGGGGTCCAGCTCGACGGCCAGTGCGTCGGCCACCGCCTCGCTGCCGTCGCTGGAGCCGTCGTCCACCACCAGGATCTCGAAGGGGAAGCCCTCGGGGCCGAGGGTGGCCACCAGGGAGCGCACAAAGGGCTCCAGGGTCCCGACCTCGTCGTAGCAGGGGATGATCACCGTCAGGTAGGGTGTGGTGCCAATCATGGGACCTCCCCCGGGGGAAGCGCGTCGGTCAGGACCACCGCGCGGACCCCCTCGAGCAGAACCACCGCCCCGGTCTCGCAGCGCCCCCGGGCCGCCGCGCAGATCTGTGGAACCCACGCCGGCTCTGTGATGCAGATGAAGGATCCCGCAACCAGGAACTCCTCCAGAGCCCCTGGTTCGAGGAACTCCACCGCGCCGCTCCGTTCGAACACCGGGAGCGGACCCAGGGTATCCCGGACCTCCTCCTGATCGGTCACCATCCGAACGGGGCGATCCATGAAATGAAAGAAGGCCAGCTCATACCGGTTGTAGGAGAAGACACGCACCTCCGGATCCGAGACGACCCCCTCGAGGGTCTCAGAGAAGCGGCGCTGGTCGCCTGCGTATTCGGGGCGAAGATTGGCCCCGTTGTTGTCGATGAAGAGACCGAAGATCACCAGCAGGATCACCGGGAAGCCCCACGGACGAACCAGGATCGGCGCCACTATCCGAGCGGTCAGCAGCGAAAGCGCGGGAACCGACGGGATCAGGTAATGGTAGAGCCGCGTGGAGCTGAGCTGGAACGGCAGCAGGAGACAGAACAGCCACAGGAACAGGAACCTGTCCGACGGATCCCGGGTGCGTACCAGACGCCAGAGCCCGGCGCCGAAGCCGAGGAGATAGAGGTACGGCAGGATCCCCTCGAAGCGAAGCAGCCGGCGCACGTAGTACAGGGGATCCGGCTCGAAGAACAAGGCGTTGCCGGCGCGATCCAGGACGTTGAATCCGATGTACTCCCGCCAGAAGTCCGTGCCGTGACGCAGGGTCATGACGATGTGCCACGGGGCGACCAGGAAGAGCGCCACCCCGGCCGCAACCATGAACCGCTTCGAGATGAGGATCCGCCACCGACCCTGGACCGTCCAATGCAGGATCGCTGCCCCGATCGGCAGCACCGCTACGACGCTCTTGGTCATTGCCATCCAGGCCATGGCAACGCCCAGGCCCACAGCGTACCCCCACCCTCGCTCGAAGCGCAGGTGGAAGAAGAAGAAGCCGGTGAGGCCTGCGAGGAGTGCGGCGTCCGACGTGACCCCCCGGGTATGGAAGAAGAAGGCGTGGGTCGACATCATGAGTCCGACCCCGAACCACGCGAGGCGCTCGTCCCGGAACAGATCCCGACCGATCAGGAACGTGAACAGGAGCGACACGAGGCCCATGAGGATCTGGGGGAGCCGCGCCGCAAATACCGATGTCCCCAGCACGCCCTGGCTTACGGTCATCAGCCAGACCGATAGCGGGGGACGCTGGTGCAGGATGGCCCCCTGGAAGCGCAGCTCCATCCAATCCCCGGTCTCCAGGATGGTCCGGACATGATCCATGTAGATGTAGTCGTCGCTGTTGTAGAGGCTGCCTTCCCAGGCGCCCCGGAGCATCCCCAGGACCACCGCGAGCGCCAGCGCGAGGCTGGCGGCCTTCGGCAGGGTTCTGATGGGGCTACTCATACACCTTCTCTTCGATCTGATCCGCGTTGGCCGCGTCGGCCTCGTAGTCCCTCCACGGAGGTGGGGCAGCCGCCTGCTCCTTGTACCACTCAGTAGCAATGATCTGGGCCATGACCTCGTTGGTGCCGGTCCAGATCGACGCGAGGCGCAGGTCCCTCACGATGCGCTCGATTGGAAAGACATCGGTATAGCCGATGCCCCCCATCACCTGCATCGCGTGGTGCGCGGCCTGCTGGCAGGACTCGGTGACGAACTTCTTGGCCTGAGAGACCATGCGCCGGATCCGGTTTGGGTCCGCGCCCGCGTCCACAGCGGTCGCGGTGGTGTAGATCATGGACCGGGCCGCGTCCAGCAGGGTCACCGCGTCCGCCACCTGGAAGCTCACCCCCTGGAACCGGTTGATCGTGCGGCCGAAGGCCTTCCTCTTCGTGGTGTACCGGGTCGCCACCTCCACCGCGGGCCGGGCCGCGCCGATGGTCATGGCCGCGGTTCCCAGGCGCTCCGGAATCATCATTGTGTAGAACACCTTGGCGCCCCCTCCGGCGCTACCCAGGATGTTCTCCTTGGGCACCTTCACCTCGTCGAAGACCACCCGCCCCGCGCCGCCGCCGCGACAGCCCATGAGGCCATAGAGGTACTCGGTCTTCACCCCCGGGCCCCGATCCACCAGGAAGCAGGTGAGGGCCTCGTGGTCCGGGGCGTCGGGATCCGTGCGCGCGTAGACCAGGAAGTAGTCAGCGCCCTCCGCGCCGACGATGAAGCGCTTCTGCCCCGTCAGCTCCCAATGGTCGCCCCGGTCCACGGCCCTGGTGGTCGTACCGAAGAAGTCGGAGCCGCCCCGGGGCTCGGTGAGGCATTCCGCTGCAAAGATCTTCCCGGCCAGGAGGGGCCTCACGTACCGCTCCTTCTGTGCGTCGGTGCCGTGGAGGATGACCGCATCGCAAACCAACTCCGCACCGACCCCGAAGACACAGGCGAAGATGTAGCCAAGGGTGCCCACCTCCTCCATGACCATGCAGGTGGTGGCCCAGTCCAGGCCGCGCCCCCCCCACTCCACCGGGTACCGGCAGCCCAGGAGGTTGCGGCGGCCGGCCTCCTCGAGGAAGTTCTTCGGGAACTGGACCTCGTCCCGATCCATGGCCAGGATGAGATCCCGTGGGACCTGGGCGACGAGGTCGCGGACCTCGTCCCGGATGGCTTTCTGGGGTGCGTTCATGAGATGATCGAACATATCTCAGGCCCTCCTGGCAGTCGTTCCCTACCCGTCGGTCCCCGGCGGCTCCAGGAAATCGATGGTGCGGTGATAGGTCTCTCCTCTCAGGAACCGGAACAGCGGAAACTCCGTGTACGGCCGGTCGTCGGTCACCACGTCGTACGAGGCGGCCTTGCGGCGGATGGCCGCGTCAG
>CAZNWW010000318.1:0-5433 GCA_964576155.1 uncultured Myxococcales bacterium
TTTCCTGCGGATCCGGGCCGGGTCCGATCCCCTGGACGCCTCCGCGGTGCACCCGGAGCGATATCGCCTGGTGGCCCGAATGGCACGGGACCTGGGGGTGCGCCCCGGAGACCTTGTGGGGGACGCGGATCTGGTCGACCGGATCGATCCGGACCGCTACCTCTCAGAGGAGGTCGGTCGGCCCACCCTGGAGGACATCCTCACCGAGCTGCGGAAGCCGGGCCGCGACCCGCGGGAGGCCTTCGAAGCGGCAGTGTTCAGGGAGGACGTCAACTCCGTCGACGACCTGGAGGAGGGGATGGAGCTCGAGGGCGTGGTGACCAACGTCACTGCCTTCGGCGCGTTCGTGGACATCGGTGTTCACCGTGACGGCCTCGTCCACGTCTCCGAGATCGCAGACCGCTACGTCAGAGACCCGGCGGAGGTGGTGCGTGTCGGTCAGCCGATCCGGGTGCGCGTGCTCACCGTGGACCGCGCCAGGAACCGGATCTCTCTCAGCGCGAGGTCGAGGGGTTGACTCACGAATCCGAGTGACAATGTTATTAGGACATGGAACCTCCGGAAACGCCGGACAAGAAAAAAGGAGTGAAAAGATGTCGAACCTGGTAACAAAAGAGGCCCCTAACTTCACCGCTACAGCGGTCATGGGCGACAACACCATGCCGGAGATAACCCTCTCGGATTATCGCGGCAAGTACGTGGTCCTGTTTTTCTATCCCCTGGACTTCACCTTTGTCTGCCCCACCGAGATCATCGAGTTCGACAAGAAGGTGGACGAGTTCAAGGAGAAGGGCGTCGAGGTGATCGGCGTCTCCGTCGACTCGCAGTTCAGCCACTTTGCATGGAAGAACACCCCCGTGAACAAGGGCGGAATCGGCCAGGTCCGGTACCCCCTCGTGGCGGACATCACAAAGCAGATCTCCAGGGATTACGGTGTGCTCGTCAACGACGCCGTCGCGCTGCGGGGGACCTTCCTCATCGATCGGGAGGGCGTCGTGCGCCACGCGGTGGTAAACGACCTCAGCCTCGGCAGGAACATCGACGAGGCCCTGCGGATGGTGGATGCCCTGCGCTTCACCGAGGAGCACGGTGAGGTCTGCCCCGCCAACTGGAACACCGGCGACGAGGCCATGAAGCCTACCGCCGAAGGGGTAGCGGATTACCTTTCAAAGACCGTCTAGCCGGCGTACGCCGACCCTTCCTCAATTGATCTGCGAGAAGTTGGTCTTGTCCACGCGACAGATCGGGCAGACCCACTCGTCACCTATGTCATCGAACGAGGTACCGGGGTCGACACCGTTGTCGGGATCGCCGTTGCCGGGATCGTACACGTAGCCGCAGGTGTCACAGACGTACTTCATCATGCCTCTCCATTCTTGATTGCCGTAGACACCGCAGCGCCCAGCTCACGGCAGCGCAACAGGTCCTCGTTTGTGGGGACGTACTTGACCCGAACCCCGGGCGCGGGGAGGCGGGCCTTCATCTCTTCAGACAGGATCTTCTCGATGTGCGGGACGGCTTCGCCGCTCCATCCGTAGGAGCCGAACGCGGCGCCCAGGAGGTTAGCGGGTCTGAGTCCTTTCAAGTAGGTCAGCACGTCCGCTATCGTCGGGTGGACCTGATTGTTCATGGTGGGAGAACCCACCAGCAACGCCGCCGCGTCCAGGAGCTCAGTGGCTATGTCGCTGCGGTGGGAGCCCTCGAGGGACATGAGCTTCACCTCGGTGCCGCCCTGCTCCAGGCCCTCGCCTGCGGCGCGAGCCATGATGACGGTGCTCTTCCACATGCTGGCGTAGATTATGACCGCTTTGTTCCGGGTCTCTCGACGCGCCCAGGCGGAATACCAGTCCAGGATCCGTTCCGGATCATTGCGCCACACGGGCCCGTGGTCCGGCGCAATCATCTGGATCGGGAGCTCCATCCCCTCCAGCTGATCCAGCAGGCGCTGCACCAGCTTGGAGAAGGGCATTAGGATGTTCCCGAAGTACTTCGCCGCCTCGTAGCGGAGGAGATGGTCCGGCAGCTCGTCAGCGAAGCGCTCCGCCGAGCCGACGTGCATCCCGAACGCGTCGTTGGAGAAGAGGACCCCGTCTCCCTCGAGGAACGCGAACATGCTGTCAGGCCAGTGGAGCATCCGGGTCTCGATGAAGCGCACCGACCGGTCCCCGAACTCCAAACGCTCACCGGTCTTGACCACTCGGATCTCCCGATCCCAATGGAAGTGCTCTGCCAGGGCCTTCGCGCCGGGCGCGGACGCGATGATGGTGTCCGGAGAGATCTCCTGGAGGAGCGCCGGCAATGCGCCCGAGTGGTCCATCTCTGCGTGGCAGGAGATCACGTGGCGAATCTCGCTTGGGTCGATCACCGACCGGATCCGCTCCATCATCTCCCCGTGAAACGTGGCGCGGACCGTGTCCACGAGGATCGGCTCGTTCCCCAGGATCAGGTACGCGTTGTACGTGGTCCCGTGGGAGGTGAGGTACCCGTGGAAGTTCCGAAGATCCCAGTCGATCGCGCCGACCCACCAGACGTTCTCGGAGATCCGGCGCGCTGTGAATGGGGTATCCATGAATGGCTCCGTCAGCCCCCGGTGACCTCAGGCGGAAGTACGAGGGTGCGGGTGGCCAGCTCCCGGTCGATCATGAAGAGGCCGCCCTTGTCCTGGTCCACGAGCCTGAGTTGCTGAACGATCTCGTTCGCGCTGGCCTCCTCCTCGACCTGCTCGGCCACGAACCACTGGAGGAAGTTATCGGTATTGAAATCGGACTCCTCGCGGGCCAGCATGACCAGAGCGTTGACGAGGCTCGTGACTTTCACTTCGTGCGCGTACACCGCCTCGAATGCGGCCAGCGGCGAGGCCCACTCCGCCTGTGGCTTCTCTATTCCTTCCATGACCACCCGGCCGCCGCGGTCGGAGATGTAGGCGAAGAACTTGTACGTGTGGATCATCTCTTCGATGGCCTGCTTCTTCATCCAACTGGCCGCGCCAGGGAGGCCGATGTCGTCGAAGTATGCGGCCATTGCATAGTACAGATACGAGGAATAGAGCTCGGCGTTGATCTGGTCGTTCAACGCCTTGTTGATGGTCTCGCTGAGCATGGGTTCTCCTTGGGGGGCGGTGGGGCCCTACCAGTTCTCAGCCAGGACCTCGAAGTGGGCCTGGGGGTGGGCGCAGGCCGGGCACATCGCCGGGGCCTCGGCGCTCTCGGCGATGAACCCGCAGTTCCGGCACCACCAGACCACGGGCTCGGGCTTCTTGAATACTGTCCCTTTCTGGAGGTTCTTCAAGAGGTCGCGGTAACGTTTTCCGTGTTGTTTTTCTGCTACTGCGATGTTCGCGAAGACCGCCGCTATCTCCTGGAAACCCTCCTCCCGGGCGATGACAGCGAAGTCGGGGTACATGACCTGCCACTCGTGCTCCTCGCCCGCGGCGCTCGCGTCGAGGTTCTCCGCGGTGGTGCCGACGGGGCCCGCAGGGAATGCGCCGGTGATCTCGATGTCGCCGCCATCCATGAGCTTGAAGAGGCGCTTCGCGTGCTCCTTCTCGTGGGCCGCTGTCTCCTCGAAGATCTTCGAGATCTGGACGTAGCCTTCCTTTTTGGCCTTGGAGGCCCAGTAGGTGTAGCGGTTACGCGCCTGGGACTCGCCCGCGAACGCGGCCATGAGGTTCTTCTCGGTCCGGGTACCCTTCAAGCTCATGTCAGTCTCCTGTGATTTTCAGGTAGCGATATCGGGTGCCTCATTACAGATCAGCTGTACTGAAAGTCAACCAGCTTGTAACAGTCAGGCCTTCCGCCGATGTGATACCATCTCCGGTCGACAGCTCATTCCATGCGCCGGAGCCTGCCATGAAGAACATGCCCGACGACCGCCTCGAAAATCTTCGCGAGCGCATTGACGCCCTCGACGGCGAACTCATCGACTTGCTGGCCCGGCGACGCGACCTTGTGGAAGAGGTGGCCGAAAGGAAGATCGATCTGGGTCTTCCCGTCTACGTACCCGAGCGTGAAGAGGCCATGTTCCGCAGCCGTCGCGCCGAGGCTGAAGGCCGGGGCGTCGCCCCCAACCTTGTCGAGGACCTCCTACGCCGCATCATGCGCGAGTCCTACAGTGCAGAAGGTGCGCGTGGATTTCGCTGCGCCGTCGATGATCCGCGACCTGTGGTGCTGGTGGGCGGCCGCGGTCAGATGGGTCGTCTGCTGGATCGCGCCCTGACAGCCTCGGGCTACGAGGTCCGCATCCTCGAACGCGAGGACTGGGACAATGCAACTACCATCTGCGAGGGAGCGGGGCTGGTGCTGATCGGCGTGCCCATCGCTGCGACTGTTGACGTGATCAAAGCCTGCCGCGGGATCGTACCCCCCGACGCGGTGATGGCTGATATCACGAGCCTCAAGGCCGGACCCGTCCAGACCATGTGCGAGGTTCACCCAGGACCGGTCGTCGGTCTGCATCCCATGTTCGGGCCGTCAGTGGGCTCGTTCGCCAAGCAGGTGGTTGTGCGTTGTCACGGGCGCGATGCCGGGGGCTACGCCTGGCTGCTGGATCAGATCCGCATTTGGGGCGCAGCGGTCGTTGATTCCGATGCCGAGGTCCACGACCGACTCATGGGGACGGTGCAGGCGTTGTGCCACTTCACGACCTTCGTCTATGGCAGTCACCTGATGGATGAGGACGTCGACCTCGCTCAGGTGCTGGCCATGAGTTCGCCTATCTACCGGCTCGAGCTCGGCATGGTCGGCCGCCTGTTTGCCCAGGATCCCGACCTGTACACCGACATCATCTTCAATTCAGCCGAGGGCCCCGGACTCGCCCATCGCTACCGGGACCGGTTCGATGCGGCCCTGACCCTATACGAATCGGGCGACCGCGACGCGTTCCGTGAGCGCTTTTGCGAGGTGAGCGACTGGTTCGGTCCCCTGGCGGAGACGTTCCTCGCCGAGAGCAGCTCCCTGCTGGACCAGGCCCGAGACCGGATGAACGCCGGGGTCAGTCCCGGTGCCGATCGAAAAGCCTGAGCCCTCGACCTTGCGTCAGGACCCGATAGAATGCAGGATACAGGTCATGAACAGACCAGACACATCATCCCCGGACACCTGGCGCCGCTGCAGCAGCTGCAAGAAACCAATAGCGTACGGTGCAGACTATTGGGTCTGCAACGTCTCCACCTGCAACCGCAAGCGCACTGGCTTCTCCTTCTGTTCAGTAATGTGCTGGGACGCACACGTGCCCCTGATGAACCACCGGGATTCCTGGGCCGAAGAGCGCCGAGCACCGTCCAAAGGCGAGTGACCGCTCCGTTCCGCCATCCCGAGCTACGCGAGTCGAGGGATCTCAGGTTTCTCTCTCGGGTACAGCGCCAAGCAACCCGGTCGGCACCTCTTGATCCTACACATCTCGTAGTTCCGGTATCCGAGTTGGACTTCCAAGCCC
>CAZNWW010000319.1:0-3371 GCA_964576155.1 uncultured Myxococcales bacterium
CACCAGGAAGCTGTTGCTCAACCCGTAGCTCGTGTTCATGCCTCCCACGGACACGAGGTCCGTGGTGAGCTGCTCGTTGCCCAGGTAGTGGGCCAGGATGACCCTGTCGCCCACCTTGCTCTTGTCCAGGATCGGGCTGGTGTACCGGTTGAAGTTCTTGTTGAAGCTGAAGCCGTAGGAGAAGTACACCGGCCCCACGGAGCGAGAGAAGCCGAGGTTGGCCATGCCGCTCATGATCAGGCTCCGGTACTGGCTCTGGGGGCTCGAAGGGAAGCCCAGGCTCACGCCGCCTCGGATCCCGATCCCCACGACGGGGATCTTGTAGATCTGGGCGTGGCTGAACGAGAGCGAGGTGTCGGAGACGTACCATTGGTTCGGCCGTGTGTTCTTCGAGCCGTAGTTCTCCACGATGGTCGTCGAGACGCCCACGCTGGCCGACAGCCGCATGAGCGGCGCGATGCGCCAGTAAGGGATGACCGACATGTTCAGATCCACCGAGGGGCGCCGCACGTAGGGATCCTTAGTGAAAGTGCCGCCGCCGATGGTCTGGGAGAGGCTGCCTGACACCCCGACAGGGAAGGGCTTGTCTGCGGACTTGGCCTCCTGGAGGAGCCGCTCTTCTTCTGTGACACCTAATGGATATGCGACGCTTTGTGCGTAAACGCTGCCGCACAAGGATAGCGTCACCGTTACAATTAACAATGATTGCAGGGTCTTCACTAGAACCTCCCGGCCGCACCCACGGATCCCATTTTGCATACAAATGCAGAACGACATTCGGCACAGAGTACTTTGTAGGCAAACAGACAGGTCAAGTCAAGGGGATCTATTCAATTTTCATGAGATCCAAGGCAGATTTTGACGCTACCGGATCATTCCGGACACCTTCTGCATTCATTCTTGGTGCATCCTGCATAAAACGCGTCTTTCAACTGGAGATCGAACCCACCCGGTGGGTCTTGCCCCGCCCCCCGCGGTGGACTATCATGCCTTGAGCCGGGGTGGCCCCCGGCGGGACCCCGAGGAGTGTCCATGTTGCGTCGTCTTGGAGTGATCTTGCTCGTTGCGTCGGCCCTCGTTTTCGCTAGGGGAGATCGATCCCTGCACGCGGACGAGGGCGCGCGGGAGGAGATCATCACCCTCCTCCACGCGTACCAGGAGGCCATCCGGACCTCCAACCCGCTGGACCTCGCAGCGCTCCAACTGGAGGACACCGAGGTCTTCAAGCGCCTCCTGGCGCATCCTCGCTGGGATGCTATCAACGACGCCAGGGTTCTCCTGCGGGACGTCTCCATCGAGCCCGTCGGGCGTCGCTACGCGGTGCGGTTCCAGCGGATCACCGAGGAGCTCTTCCACAGCGGCCTCTTCGTGCGGGCCCATGCCTGGTGCACCCTCGTGCTCGTGCGGAACGACGCGGGCACGCTCAGGATCGCGGACCACCGAGTGGATCCGCCCCCGGATGACGACGAGGGCACCTACTCGCCCTCGGACCCGTTCACCTGGGGTGACAGGACCCCCACCGCCGAGCGGATGCTGATGATCGGCATCGAGCATCACCGTCGGGGGGACATGGCCGAGGCTGCTCGCTCCTTTGTCCAGGCAGCAGGCAGCGTGGAGACCGACGGTCTCCCCGAGTTCAGCATGGGCTCCACCTTCTTCCAGGCGGAGCTCTCTTACTTCCTGGCCCTCACAGCGCTCCACCAGGAGCGCAGGAACGAGGCCTATGCCCGGGTGGAGGAGGCGCTGCGCTTCAACCGCAGCTTCCCCCTGGCCCTCAACCTCCTGGCGCGCCTCCGCTTCGATGACAACGAAGTAGAGGCCGCCGCGGACCTTTGGGAGGAGTCCTTCCGGGCGGACCCCCAGCAGCAGGAGATCGGCGCGCTCGCTCGCTACCTGCGCCAGGCCCACAATACGAAGCGGGACGAGATCCGCGAGATCCTCATGGGCCTCCTCGATGCGCCTGCCTACCAGCTCATCGAGGAGTTGACCCCTCTCAAGGACCAGCATCGGCGTAACGTGGCGCTGGCCCACCTGGCCGCGCGTGCCCATCTCACCGGGGGGGATCCCAAGGCTGCGCTGAAGATCCTCGAGGGCGTCCAGCGCAAGCGCCGCACCCCCGAGACCCACTACCTCATGGGCCGAACGTACCTGGTCATGGATCGGTCCGACCGCGCCATGACTGAGTTCCGACGGGTCTGGGTCGACGAGCCCGGATACCGGGACACCCTCACGTGGCTCGTCGAGATCCCCGCGGCCCAGGGCAGACGCCTGGAGGCACTGTCCTTCGCGGAGGAAGGCCGTCGCCGCAGCGAGGAGGAGGCCGATCCGGCCATCCTGGCCGCGCGGATCGGTCTCCTCGAGATGGACGCAGGGCGCCTCTTCGAGGCGACCACGCACCTGAAAGAGGCGGCGGAGAGCCGGCTCCCCGCTACCCTGCGTCAGGCCGTGGACAGCGCGCTCCGCCACCTCCTGTCCGAGGGGAGGTAGCCGCATCGCGACCAAGCTCTATGGCAACATCAAAGGACTCCGCTCGTCGGAGACCAAGACGTTGCAACGACTCTACCGCCGACGCCTGGATCCGGCCCGGTTGGTGGGCACGGACCTGGCCCGGGAGCTCGCAGAGATCGCAGTCTCGGCGGGGCGCCAGATCGGCGTCCTCGTGGACCGCAAGGGCGGGATCCAGCACGTGGTCGTGGGAACACCCCAGGGCCTCGAGCTGCCGGAGGTCGGCCGATTCCGCGCCGGTCGGGGCCGCCTCCGCGGTCTCCGCCTCGTCCACGTGCACCTCCACGGGGAACCCCTGGCCACCGATGACCTCACGGACCTCTCCCTGCTCTCATTGGACGCAGTAGGAGTGATCCGGCCGAAACCGGGGACCCCGGAGCCCCTGGTGAGCTGGGCCCACCTCCTGCCGGAGAACCCCGAGGGGCGCCGCTGGGAGGTCTTCGAAGACCTCCCGGCCTACCGCATCGACGTGGATTTCCCTTCGTTCATCCGAGAGATAGAAGCCGAGATCGGCCGGAAGGCCAAGCTTCTGGAGGCCGACGGGAGGGGAGAGCGGGCGATCCTGGTCCACCTGGCCCGGCCGGGAGACCCCTTGGAGACGTGGGATATCTCGGAGCTGAAGGAACTGGCCGCGACCGCAGGCCTCCACGTGGTGGACGTTGTCGTCCAACGGCGCAAGCCGGATCCCCGGACCTTCATCGGGCAGGGGCGGCTCACAGCGCTGATCATCGAGGCCATGCAGCGCCACGTGGACCTCCTGGTCTTCAGCCCCGACCTGACCCCTGCGCAGATCCGTGCGATCTCCGACACCGCGGAGATCCGGGTCATCGACCGGACACAGCTGATCCTCGACATCTTCGCGCAGC
>CAZNWW010000319.1:3381-5419 GCA_964576155.1 uncultured Myxococcales bacterium
GGCCCGCAGCGCGGACGGAAAGGTGCAAGTAGAGCTGGCCCAGCTCCGCCACCTGCTCCCACGCCTCGCTGGCTCGGGTAAGGCCATGAGCCGCCTCGAGGGTGGGATCGGCGGGCGGGGCCCCGGCGAGACGAAGCTCGAGGTGGACCGGCGGCGGATCAACCGGCGCATCGCACATCTGGAGCGCTCCCTCAAGCAACTGGCCCGTGAGCGGGCCAACCGCCGACGCCGACGCATCCGCGCCGGGATCCCGGTGATCTCCATCGTGGGCTACACCAACGCAGGCAAGTCCACCCTCCTGAACACCCTCACCCGGGCAAAGGCGGTTGCGGAGGATAGACTCTTCGCTACCCTCGATCCTTTCTCGAAGCGCCTGCGCTTCCCCAGGGACCGAGAGGTGATCCTCACGGACACCGTGGGCTTCATCCGGGAGCTACCTCAAACCCTCGTACAGGCCTTCCGGGCCACCCTGGAGGAACTCGAACAGGCTGACCTCTTCATCCACGTCGTGGACGCGTCCAGCCCGCACCGCGACGAGCAGAAGGAGTCCATCGAGCGCATCCTCCACGACATGGGCCTCGGGATGACCCCGTGCCTGGTGTTCTACAACAAGCTCGACCTCGTCGAGGATCCCCTCGAAGAGGCCTACCTGAGGCGGCAGGACGCCTACGTGGGTTCTGCGGTGAAGCGGGAGACCCTCCGACCCCTCATGGAAAAGATCGAAGCGCTCGTCATTCGGAAGTCGTTCTCGGATCAGCCCGAAGCTCAGCACGAAGACGGCTGACCTGTCTATTCCCGCGACCTTCTCCACGCCTCAAAGGCCGCTCGCAGCCCGGGCTCCATCGGGAGCCCGCCGAGCTCCACGATGAGGGGCGACAGGATCGTCGCGGTCGTGCCGCCCCGGGTATGGAGGAGTACGGCGGCGAAGAGGAGGTTCGCGTCCCGAACCCCTTCCTGCTCGACGCGGCAATGATAGGCGGCCTCGAACGCGCCGGCGGAAGCCAGGGAGCGCCCTACCATCTTGTGGGCCTGGGCTTCCTCCATGGGAACCCGGCAGTCATCCAGGCCGAGGCTCCGGGCTTCAGAGAGGAACACCAAACCCAGCTCGGGATCTCCTGCATGGACCTCCACGATCCCGGCGAGGAGCCGCGTCATCGCCTCCTCTCGCCCCAGCCAGCCTCCATCCAGGAGAGCGCGCAACAGGGGGCGGGCCCGCTCATACTGTCCGAGGCGAACATGGTGGGACGCCAGGTTGAACCGAAGCTCGTCTCCAGCCTGACACCGAAGCTCGTCGCGATACTCAATGAGGCGCGCATCGAGATCCTCGACCTCGTGGGGCGTATCGCCCGCCTCCCAGAGATCCAGCAGGAGCAGCCGCTCGAACTGTACACACCTGTCCTGGCCGGTCCGGAACTCCGGCGGAGTCGATTGGTACGCTGCCGCGTCCCGTTCGAGGAGCGACCTGGCGTCCCGGTACCAGTGATGGGTGTCAGCGGACACGGCTACGGATACCCCTATCCAGAGCGTGAAGGCCGCGGCCAGGATCCGAACCGGCCAGGGGCCGCGCAGATCCCCCGCGAGCCGGAGAAAGATCAGGCTGGCTGCGGCCACCGCGTGGAAGAGCCACCGGTCCGCCATCGGAAACTTCTCGTCGACGTTCGGGACGTTGATGGCGTCGACCAGCAACACCGGCGCCATCACCAGGACCATCCACCCCGCCAGGGGCAAGCTCGTCCGCCTCCGCACCGCCAACCAGGCGATGATCCCGAGGCAAGCAATCCAAGCAGCGGTGCTCCGCAGGATCGGCGCGACCGCTGCGGCCTCGGACACTGGGAGGTTTCGGACCCCGGTGCTCAGCCGAAAAGGCATGAGCCCGGCCAGGTAGGCCCCGCCGGTGGAGAACCAGCGGAAGGGGTCGAAGACGATCCGCGTCGCGGAGCTGTCTCCCAGGACGAGGACCCGCATCACCAGATACGTCACGGCGAGCGCCGCCGCCGGCGCCAGGGCGGTGAGGCTCGACCGCCAACCCTGTCGCCAG
>CAZNWW010000320.1:0-5404 GCA_964576155.1 uncultured Myxococcales bacterium
CGCAAGGGGCGGCCCGGGGGCCTCGGCCCGCCGGGCCCGGAGATCGACTACACCGCAAAAAACCGGGACGACCTCTTCCCCCGAGAGATGGCCCTGGGCATCCGCTTCAAGTAACCGTCTTTTCAAACATCTCTGAACGTAGGAAACCATAGCGGTCGAAGCCGCGGCGCAGGCTCAGGATCACGCTGAGCACCGTGGCCAGCTCCGTGGCTGCGAGGATCGCCAGAATGATTGCGATCTGGTACTTGATCGCTACTGCGGGCTCGGAGCCGCCGAGGATCTGCCCCGTCATCATCCCGGGCAGCGAGACCAGCCCCATGGTCGCGGTGTTGGCCAGGACCGGCGCTATCCCTGCCCGGTACGCGCTGCGCAGGTACGGCGTGGCCGCCTCGCGTACGGTGGCGCCGAAGGTCACGTAGGCCGCGAAGCCCTCCCTATCCCGCCGAATCGACGAATAGAACCGCTCCACGGTGACGATGGTGCGATTCATGCTGTTGCCCAGGAGCATCCCCGCGATGGGGATCATGTAGCGGGCGTCGTAGATGGGCTCCGGTTGGAACACCAGCAGGGTGTAGAACGAGAGCACGGCGACGACGGCCACCAGCAGCGCGGGCAGGGTCACCGCGTAGAAACGGAGCGACAGCCCGGAGGATCGCAGCACCGAGTAGTTGGCGACCGCGGTCATGAGCAGAACGTAGCCGACGTTGAGCGCCGGATGGTTGTACCTGAACAACACCGTGAGATAGAGCCCCACCAGGGCGAGCTGCACCGACATCCGGCCCACGCTCACCAGCAAGGTCCCCGCCATCCGGAGCCGCAGCATGCGGAACACTACGATCGTTATCAGCAGCGGCAGATAGGCCAGCGCCATGCCAAGGGTGGAGATGTCAGCAGCCCCCATGGCCTAGTCCTCCTCCACGATCGATCCGCCGTCGAGATGGAAACGCCGGTCAGCGGCCTCCAGGAAGAGGGCGTCGTGGGTCACAGCGAGGATCGTAGCACCGTCGAGACCGCACAGCCCGTCCAGAACCCGCCGCCGATTGTCCGCATCGATCGCGGAGGTCGCCTCGTCCAGGAGCAGGATCGGGCGGTCCAGGAGCAGCACCCGGGCCAGGGCCAGGCGTTGCCGCTCCCCGCCGGACAGCTCCTCCATGGCCTGCCCCAGGATCCGCTCGTCCAGATGGAGCCGTGCCAGGGCCTCGGTCACCCGGGCCGTCCCCGGCCGCAGGTGACGGTTCCGCCGGAACTCGAAGGGCGCATCGACGAACTCCCGAGCGATCTCCCCGGGCAGGCTGGTGACGTGCTGCGGCACCCATGCGACCTTCCCCCGGATCGTGGGCAGGTTCTGAGGCGTCATAGGATCCCCGCCAAGCCAGACCTCACCCCCGGCCGGCGCCTCCAGCCCCACCGCCACCCGCAGCAGCGTAGACTTCCCCGATCCCGACTCGCCATGCAGAACCCCGAACTCCCCGGGCTCCAGGCTGAGTGATGCGCCATCCAGGATCGTACGGCCGTCATAGGTGATCGTGATGTCTTCGAAGCGGATCAATCGGTACCCTCCAGCCCGAGCCTAACCCATCCCGATCCCCAATCCCAGACGTGAGCGTGCGAACGTCCCCAGTGAGAGGGGCGTCCACGCCCCGACTCTCCCCTGTGGGCTGACTCTTGATCACTTCTCAGCAGATACCACCATGCTTACACCGGCTGACTATCGGCTGTATCTCTCCTTACAGTCGCCAGGGACTTCAACCCGTTGCAGCATCGCGTCCCCTCCGCCCTTCGGGCACCTCCCCTCTGGAAGGGGAGGAAAGATACAGAGTTGTGGCGATGTGGGTTGCGGTTGGGATCCGAAAGGCATTGTTCGTTGCGCTTGGCACTGTATCCCCCGTCCCCCACCGGGGGAAGTGCCCGCAGGCGAGCACAGCGAGCCGCAGGGCGATGGGGGAGTCCGCACCAGCAACAAACATAAGTCCGAGTCTTCCCCGCGTCCCCTCCTGTCTTAGAGAGGATCCGAGCGGAGCTTAGGAGGGGAGATTTGAGAGTCCGGGATTTGGAGTGCAACGTTCTTCTATTGGTTGCTGGTGCGGACTCCCCCATCCCCTTCGGGTACTTCCCCCAGCGGGGGAAGAGGGATACAGTGCCGAGCGCTAAATTTTACGCCAGAGATCCCGACCGCAATGTCCGTTGTGTTCAGCGCTTGGGATCCGTTTATGCAACCCGGGACATGGGTAACACTGATGTGCAACCCGGGACATGGGTAACACATTAGACCGGGCACATGGGTGACACTTTCCGTTCCATTCAGGCATCATCTTGACGCCCCCTCCCCCGTTCGATACCCTGACTTTCAACCCAGAGAAAGGGAACCTTCGTCAATGCCTAGTGCCGTCTTCGCCATCCTGCTCTTCATCCTCACCAGTCTCGGCTGCAACCAGACCTACACCGCGGCCTGGGCACCCATGGGGGAGGTGATCAAGAAGACGGTGCGCCCGGCGGACTTCATCCCCGAGCGACGGATCTTCCTCGAGGTCGTCGCCAAGCTGGCGCCGGGACGGAAGGCGTACGACAATGCCTGCTCCGATTTTTCGGACACCGGCGCGTATGCAACCGACGAGTGCAAGGATTGGCTCGACGAACGGGCCCTGGAGATGGATCAGGTGCTGGTCATTCTCCTGGAGCAACGGCAGACCACCTCCGAGGTGGTGCTCACCAACCGAACCCCAGACTGGAAGACCCGCATTCGGGATGGAGACCTCAAGGTCCGCATCATCGTCAAGGACACCTTCCAGCGTGACTTCACCTGGGCCTTCTTCGTCGCCTGGCGTTCGGACACCTATCGGCTGGACGCCACCGTCGAGGTGAGCGACGCACGCACCGGACGCCATCTCCGCACCTTCGACCGCAGCCACCGCCACCGCTGCGGCCTCAACTACCTCTGGCTCATCGATGTGTTCATCCCCCTGATCCCGTTCTACATCACTGACAACCAGGCCGATCGCAGCGAAGGGGCCGAGAGCCTGGCGATCCGCCTGGCGGACGATATCTCCGATGCCTCTAACCAAGCCCGGGATATCCCACCCCCCGCTCGTGATCCAGGGATCCCGGCGCCGCGCGCGCCGCCGGCCGACGCGCTGCGGACCGCGGACCTGAGCTGCATCGAGTCGCGGATCTTCATCAACAACGCGGAGCTCAAGGGCTTCCCCACCGGCTCCTTCGACGGCACCCCCCGGGAGGACCTCGCAGAGGTCTTTGCGTCCGGTGCCCAGTCAGCGTTCTTCGAGGCGGGCGTCCGGGAGGTCTTCACCCTGGTGAACCTCGAGCAGCAGCTCCAGTAAGGAGAAGCGCAAGGAAATCCTGGGCTGCTCCGGAAACTCCTGCGTCAACCGGATCATCGAGAACTTCGGCCTCAGCGAGTCCATCTTCATCATGATTACCCGCATGGGCGACACCAAGGCTTACCTGAACCTCACCTGGATGGACACCGCGTCGGAGACCATCCTCGGGCAGCAGACCAAAGTCTGTACCCAGGAGATCACCGCGATCCTCGACACCCTCAAGGAGTTGTCCGGGGCTCTCCTCTCCGGACGCTGCGTGCGCTGATTCTCCCCTCCTGCACTCCCTGCGACACCCTTTAGTTCCCGACTACGGTCTGGTATGATGCCGACACCCTGGATTCAGGACTCTAGGAGGGACCGATGGTCCGGACGTTCCTCGCTCTCTGCATGGCCGCGGCCCTCGCCGCATGTGGCACAACCGAAGGCCCCAGCAGTTCAATCGACGTGAGCGGCGAGTGGGATGCCGTAGCGGACGCGGACGTCGGCGCGGAGCACGACATCGTTCCTGCGGACACCGGGCCTCCACCGAAGGACACACCGGAGACCCCGCCGGACACCCCTGCCGAGGACGTGCCGCCCCAGCAGCTCCCGGGCGGACCCTGTGAGAACGACATAGATTGCGAACACGGCCCCTGCGTCCCAACCCCGGATGGCTACCAATGCACCGCCCCCTGCCTCGACGACTGCGGGGTCGATGGCTGGACCTGCTATCCGATGACCGGGAAGTACCACCCGGGCCTCTGCCTCCAGCCTCTGTGGATCCTCTGTCGCCCCTGCGTCACCAATGACGACTGCACGGATCCGTGGTCCGAAGAGACCGCCACCTGTATCGAAGCACCCGGGGGCATGGGCTTCTGCGCCCAGGCCTGCCAGACCGACGATGAGTGTCCCGGCGCCTACGACTGCAAGCAGGCCATAACCCAGGGCATCCCCACCCCCACCAAGATGTGCACCTGGGCCGCCGGGCCCTGCCCTTGCCTCGACCTCCACGTGGGTGCGGAGACCACCTGCAAGGCCACCAGCGAGGCCGGGGTCTGCACAGGCACCGCCATCTGCGTCGAGGGGGTCCTGGACTGCGACGCGTCCATGCCCGAGTTCGAGGTCTGCAACGACAAGGACGACGACTGCAACGGGGCCACCGACGAAAAGCTCGGTGTGCAGAACTGCGGCACGGGCGTCTGCGCCCACGAGATCCCCGCGTGCCAGTACGGGCAGGTCCCCTACTGCAACCCCACCGAGGGCGCCAGCGGAGAGCTCTGTGACGGTCTGGACAACAACTGCAACGGCGAAATCGACGACCTCTGGCCCAATCTGGGGCAGCCCTGTGACGGCCCGGACCCGGACCTCTGTGAGAGCGGGACCTGGGAATGCTCCACCGAGAACGTCCTCGACATGGTCTGCGTGGGAGACGGCGAGACCGGAGATGAGGTCTGTGACGGCATCGACAACGACTGCAACGGCCAGACCGATGAGGGCATGGGGAGTACCCCCTGCGGCGTCGGCCTCTGCGCCCACACCGTGCAGAACTGCTTGGAAGGCGTCCCCCAGGAATGTGACCCCTTCGAGGGCGCTACGGCCGAGGATCTGCCCGATCCCGACGGCATGGACACCAACTGCGACGGCATCGACGGGATCCCCGGTATGGCGATCTTCGTAGACACCGACGACGGTGACGACGTCACAGCGGACGGCACGATGGCCGCCCCCTTCAAGACCCTCGGGGCTGCCATCCAGGCAGCGGTCGACGCCGGCAAGGGCTACGTCTTCGTGGGCGAAGGCCTCTACACGGAGGATCTGGTCCTCGTCTCCGGCGTCAGCCTCTACGGCGGCTACGAGCCCGACCAGAACTGGGTGCGGAACCTCAACTACACCACCACCGTTGGCTACACGACCTCCCCCCTGGCCTGTGACGGCCAGACGGAGATCGAGATCCAGGGCTTCCTGTTCCAGTCGACGACCGTTCTCGCCGAAGGCGCCAGCGTCACCACCGGGTTCCTGCACGACTGCGAGGTGCTGTTCTCCTACTGCACCTTCCAGACCGGCGACGCCGGGGACGGCAGCCCCGGCGC
>CAZNWW010000321.1:0-5385 GCA_964576155.1 uncultured Myxococcales bacterium
AGCGGCGGTGGTCTGGACACTCCCCGGCCCCGCAGCGGGATACAAGGAGCTCGATAACGGCGGCGTGGCCATCCGCCTGCCTCTGGGCGAGGGCGACCAAGCAACCTGGCTCATCGTCACGGTCGCATCCGGAGGTGAGGGGATCTTCACCCTCGAGGCGACCCCGGAGGACGTGTCCCACGTGGTACTCACCCGATTCAGCTACACAACCCTGGACGCGAAGGAGAACTTCTACGGGCTGGGCGAGAACTATGACCACCCGGCCCGCCGCGGCACGCTGCGGGAGATGCACTTTACGCCATCCATCCCGTCAGAGAGCGGCTACAACGAGGCTCATGTTCCCATTCCACTCCTGATCTCCACCGAGGGCTCGGCCCTCTTCGTGGAGGACCGGCATCCCGGTACCTGGGACGTCGCCATGACCGATCCGGACCGGGTCGTCGCGACCTGGACGGTGCCCGCGGTGAAGTTCCACCTCCTCTGGGCGGAGCACCCCATGGATGTCCTGCCGCGTTACTACGAGCTGACCGGCTATCCGGCCCTGCCGCCGGTCTGGGCCTTCGGGATCCTCCAGTGGCAGGACGAGGTGGAGGGACAGGCCATGGTGATGGACGACGCGCTCACCATGCGTGAGCTGGATCTGCCATGCAGCGCCATCTGGGTGGATCGTCCCTACGCTTCTCCCCACACCTACTTCGAGTTCGATGACAACTACCCGAACGCCGCGCAGATGGTGCAGGATCTCAACGACCTCGGGTTCAGGGTAGCTATCTGGAGCGCCCCGTATCTCAGCGAGGATCTGGAGGCGGAGTACGCATACGCGGAGGAGAACGGCTTCTTCGTCGAGGGTGACATCCAGTTCGCCAAGTTCGGGAGGCTCATGGACTTCACTCACCCCGAGGCCGTCGCGTTCTGGCAGGATCTCGTCCACCTGGCCACGGACATCGGCATAGAGGGATTCAAGCTGGATTACGGTGAGGACATCCAGTCCGGCTTCGGTCCGATCAAGATCAACATGCAGTTCCACAGCGGCGAGACCGCGCAGACCATGCACAAGAAGTACGCGATGTACTACCACCAGGCCTACGAGGACACGGTCCCCGGTGGTTCCTTCCAGATCAACCGGGCGGGCACCTTCGGCGACCAGACCATCACCGATGTCATCTGGCCCGGGGACCTGGACGCGGACTTCCGTTTTCACATGGAGGAGGACTTCTACGTGGGCGGCCTTCCGGCCGCGATCGCGGCGGGCCTGTCGCTCTCCACCAGCGGGTACCCGTTCTTCGGCTCGGACACCGGCGGCTACCGAAACAACCGGCCCACGGAGGAGGTCCTCCTTCGCTGGGTGGCCCAGAGTGCGAACTCCACGACCTTGCAGTTCGGAGGTGCGGGGGCCAATTGCAATCCCTGGGACTTCAACGAGTACCTGGAGAACGTGGACTGGCAGGACGAGCCCGTCGTCTCGAAGTATGACGAGGACACCGTCGAGGTCTGGCGGCGCTTCGCCAGGCTCCACGTCCGCCTCTTCCCCTATACCTACACCCAGGCCCTGGCCGCGGTGTCCGGGGGGCGGCCGGTGCTGCGCCCCTACGGCTTCGCGCTGCCCGAGACCGGGCTGCACCCGGACTTCGTGTACTTCCACGGCGAGCACCTCCTGGTGGCGCCAGTCTATCGGGAGGAGATGGATCCCGAGGTGCCCCTTCCCGCAGGCGACCGCTGGGTGCATTGGTGGACCGGACAAGCCTACGAGGGTGGGGTCACGGAGGTTTTCCCACAGCCCTCTCTCATGCAGTCCGTGCTCCTGGTCCGCGAGGGTGCGGTGATCCCGATGCTCCGCCCGTCGGTGGACACCCTCGCAGCCGCCGCGGATCCGGAGGTGGACTCTTACGGGAACGACCCCGGCCGCCTCTGGTTGGTGACTTACCCAGGGAGCGTAGACGGCCCCGAGACCGTGGTCTTTGACGGGTCCTCCGCCGTCCTGAAGAACGCAGGCAACCATTGGACCCTGGAGGTCGGGCAGGGAGACACCTTCTCAGGCTGGGTCGCCGAGGTGCGCCTCCACGCTGCAGGCGGCGCCGGTGCCGTGGACATCGTCGCCGACGGAGACGGCGCCAACCTCGAGGCAGTCGGAACCGCGGGCGAGACCCACACCTGCGACGGCTGCTGGTTCAAGGACGAGGACGCCCAGACGCTGTGGATCGGCCTCGGGCCCGGAGACAGCGCTGTATCGTTCGGCCCTGCACTCTGACATGGTCCAAGCGGGTCTCATCGTCGAGCGAGACACCGGTTGGCCCCGATTGAGGGGCCGGCGCCTGGGTATTCTGGCCAACCACACGGCGACAGACGAGCAGGGCCTGCCGTTGTGGGCGCTGGCTCGGGATGCAGGGCTCGAGGTGCGGGTCCTCCTGGCGCCGGAGCACGGGGTCTGGGCGGTGGAGCAGGACATGGTGCCCGTCTCGGAGGGACGGGATCCTTTGACGGGGGTTCCGGTGGTCAGCCTCTATGGAGACGACGCCGGGACGCTTACACCAGATCCCGGCGTCCTCGCCGGCCTCGACGTGGTGGTCTTCGACATCCAGGACGTGGGCAGCCGCTACTACACCTACCAGGCCACGCTGCACCGGCTCCTGCGGGCGGTCTCCGGCCGGGGCCGGGCCATCGTGGTCCTGGACCGGCCCAACCCCATCGGTGGGCGGGCCGTCGAGGGCGTCCGGCTCGAGCCGGGCTTCGAGTCCTTCGTCGGACAGGCGCCCATGCTGAACAGGCATGGGATGACCGTTGGCGAGCTGGCAAGGTGGCTCGTCGACGTCGAGGCCTTGGACGTGGACCTGGACGTGGTGCCTTGCGCAGGGTGGACGCGGGGAACGATCCTGGAAGAGCCTTGGAGCGTCCCATGGATCCCGCCGTCCCCGAACATGCCGACACCAGCGACCGCGCTGGTCTACCCCGGCGCCTGCTTTCTCGAAGGAACCGGGCTCTCCGAGGGCCGCGGGACCACCACACCCTTTGAACTCCTGGGCGCACCCTGGCTGGACGAGCCCGGGCAGATTTGCGATGCCATGTGCGGAGCCTGGGCGGGCGCCGTGTTCCGGCCGGCCTGGTTCCGGCCGGGGTTCCAGAAGCACGGGGGCACAGCCTGCGGCGGGATCTCTGTCCACGTCGTTGATCCGGACGTGTTTCGGCCGGTGCGAGTGTACCTCGACTTGATCCGGCGGATCCGACATCGCTGGCCCGAGGACTTCGACTGGCGCGGGTCGGCCTACGAGTTCGTGGACGATGTCCCCGCGTTCGATCTCCTCGCCGGAGGGACCTGGGCTCGAGACTGGGTGGAAGCAGATGGGGATCCGGAGGAGCTGGACGCGTTGCTGTCCGCGGAAGAACAGGAGTGGCGCGAGATTCGGAGGCCGTTCCTGATGTATGGTGAGGACGGATAGGATATCGGGCTCGGGCTCGGGCTTGTATGGGAGTTCCATGCGACTCGGTGTTTTTGGCGGCAGCTTCAATCCTCCACACCATTGCCATGTCCTGGCGGTGGGGCTGGCATTGTCCAGCGGTGAAGTGGACAGGGTGGTGGTGCTCCCCACCAATGTGCACCCCTTCGACAAACCCCTGGCCCCCTTCGGCGATCGGATGGAGATGTGTCGCCTGGCCTTCGCCGTCTTCGGTGATCGGGTCGAGGTGAGCGATCTGGAGTCCCGGCTGATCGGGCCGAGCTACACGGTGAAGACCCTGCAGGCCATGGCGACGGAGCGACCAGGGAGTGCGTTGCGCCTGATCCTGGGAACGGATTTGCAGGACGAAGTTGATCGCTGGAAGGCCTTCGACGAGATCTTGTCCCTGGCGCCTCCCTTGTGGATCGGCCGTAAGGGCCGGGACGCGGGCGGGGACGTTATCTTCCCTTTCCAGCTTCCTGACGTGTCGAGTACAGAGATTCGTCTTCGCCTGGCCGCCGGGGATGCTCCCGAGGGCCTGGTGCCCGCCGCCGTCCTTGAGCACATTCGTGGATCGGGACTCTACGCAACGCGACCGGCAGGGCGTCGGATCTTGATCCTGGGGCTGGGCAAAGTCGGGACGGTGTTGGCCCGCTGGCTGTCAGCGTCCGGGGCAGAGGTCATGGGTTGGGATCCTGCCGAGATCGGATCAGACCCGGCGCACGCGCTGGCTGCGGCCACGGTGGAGTTGCTGCCGCCGGATGGGCTGGTCTCGGCAGGGGAGGGGGACGCTCCCGAGCTGGTGATCGTGGCCTCGCCCGATGCCGCGATCCCAGAGGCAGCGAGAATCATGGATCGCGCCGGCATCGGCGAAGATGTCCCTGCTGTCCATTGCTCCGGCTACGCACCGGCCCGGGCCCTTGCCACGGGGGCGCGGTCCGTGGGCCGGATGCACCCGGTGTTCCCCTTCGCTACGCCGGATCTACCGCTGACGGATCTCGCTGACCTGCGCCTGGTCCTGGAAGGGGACGAGGCTGCGATAGCGATGGCGGCAGCGGCGATCAGCGACGCCGGTGGTGTCCCGATTCCCGTCGAGGATCTGGACTCGAGGCGGTACCACGCTGCTTGTGTCATGGCCGCCAATCACCTGAGCGCCCTGGGCATGGCAGCGGAGGAGCTGACAGTGGCGGCGGGGGTTCCTGAAAAGGAAGCCTCGGTCGCGCTGCGCAGTCTCATGGAGGCCGCCTTGCACAACTGTCGACGCCTCGGATTCCGGGGCAGCCTCACCGGTCCTGCTGCCCGGGGAGATCAGTCCACCATCGACGGTCACGTCGAGGCCCTCGCCGGCGCGTCCGCCGAAGTGCGCGCTCTCTACGGAGCAGCGAACGCAATTCTCGACGAGTGCAAGCGTAGAAGTCCCAAATAATGGTTGACGACGGGGGAGCCGAAAAGTAAACCCGTTTGATATATTATCCCCAAGGCCCCGCTGCCTGCGGGGGAGGGAATGATGGCGAAAAAAACGGTCACCGAAATCCGGATAGACCATGGCCGGTGCAAAGGGTGTGACATATGTGTGGTTTTCTGCCCGCGCGACGTCCTCGCACTCGACGAGTTTCAGAAGGCTGTGGTCGTGAACCTGCCTGCATGTATTGCTTGCGACCTCTGTGAGCTGCGGTGCCCCGACTTCGCGGTCGAGCTGGTCTACGCAGACACCAAAGAGGAGGGATCCGACCATGGTTGAGCCCGTAAAGACGCAACCGGTCCGTCTGATGACGGGGAATGAGGCCATCGCAGAGGCGGCCATAGACGCGGGGATGCGTTTCTTTGCTGGATATCCCATCACCCCCTCCACGGAGATCGCAGAGCATCTCGCTGCGAAGCTGCCGAGGGTGGGGGGCGTCTTCATCCAGATGGAGGACGAGATCGCCGCGGCCAGCGCGATCATCGGCGGGTC
>CAZNWW010000322.1:0-5362 GCA_964576155.1 uncultured Myxococcales bacterium
AGAATATGCGGCGTCAGACGGATGCCCTGGGGCGAGAGGTGGTCCGCCTGGATGGCCTGCATGGCAGCGACGTCCAGCGGCGCGCCGGCTTCGAGAACCTCTCCCATCAACTCCTGGAGCCGCCCCTCGCGGTAGCCGGTCTCGAACATGAAGCCCTGGTACGTGGGATCGTTGTAGGGATCACCGTCGAGGAGGTAGCCCCAGGCGTCCCCGTTCGCGGAGATGATGAAGCCCTCGGGTGGATCCACCACGTGGGGCATTTCATCCAGAGGGATGTCACCGATCCACTCGCAGCAGCCGTCGCCGGGCATGGGCAGGAACGTAGGGTACTCTACCGGCGGGAAGGCCAGGTGCTCCCGGACAGGCACCCGCGCATACGCCGAGTACGCGATGCGTCCGTCCACGTCGCCGTAGACCCAGTTCTGCGCGCCCACGCCGAAGTACTCGAGGGTCGCAAGGAAGTCCTCGGGGCTCTTCATCTTCATGAGGCCGTACACGGCCTTGATGTCGTCGCTGGCGTCCATGCCGGTCCACTTCCACGTGAGGGCCATCATCGCGCCCTCGCCGTCATCTGCCCGCGTGCCCGGGATGATGGGCCCGTGGTGGGGGACCATCTCGATGTCCACCGTGAGTTCGCACATGCCGTCGACCTCCTCGACGGTGTAGTCGAGGCCGCCGATGAAGTCGTCCACCCAGGACTCGCAGCCCTCGGCCGGGGCGTTGTACTCGAAGACCTCCTGGCGGATCTCCACCGGCACCTGCCCGCCGTCGAAGGCCACGGTGGCTGGATCACCGGGGGTGTAGGTCTCGACGTAGACGTCGGTGACGTCGGCGTAGTAGACCGTGGCGCCCCAGGCGGCGTGGCTGTTGCGCCCCAGGACGATCCCCGGGATGCCCGGAAAGCAGACCCCGGCGAGGTCAAACTCGCCACCCGCGCGGGCGGTGTTCAAGTGGACCTCCATGAAGACCGCGGGGTTGCGCAGGGAGAGGTGGGTGTCGTTGGACACCAGCGCGCCGCCGGATGCGGTGAGGTCACCGGCGATAGTCCAGTTGTTGGACCCTACATCTCTCGGACTGGCTGCGTCGTGGTGCATGGGCACCTGGTGGAGCGCAGCGTTCACGCCCGCGAAGTAGCCAGTGGGCAGGCTGCGGTAGAAGGGGTCGTGGAGGAGACGCTCAGCGTGGAAGCCCACGTCAGAGGACAGACGCTCCCGGGCCGATGCGGGCATGGTGAGCGCGTCCGTGGTCGGGCCGAGGGGGTGGAGATCGAGAAAGAGCCCGGCCAGAGGTGTCTCCGCGTACTTCGCAGTGAGCTCCTCGTAGCGGGTCATGATGTTGATCTTGTCATCCTCGCCCTCGAAGGAGAGGTCCCAGCTCTGGAGGCGACCGATGGTGAGGCTGTCCACCGGGGTCCAGGGCTCGAGGACGCCGACCACGTACCACTCGAGGGGGGGCTGGAGGTCACCGGCGTTGGCCGCATCGAGATACGCGTTGACGCCCTCGGCGAAGGCCTCCAGCATGGCCGCTACCTCGGGCTGGTCGGCCTGGGTGTTGGCCCAGATCATCTCAGCAGCCCGGCGGAGTCCCACGACGCGCATGTACACGTCATTGGATAAATCGCCCGCGTCCGCGGCCGGGGAGGCGCCCCAGGTGCCCGAAGCGATGCGCCGCATCGCGTGCATCGAGATGATCCGGTTCTTCGCCACGATGAAGCCCTCGCCCCGGAACATGTCCGCCTCGGTGGAGGCGTAGACGTGGGGGATGCCCCACTCGTCCACCACGATTTCGATGGGGCCGTCCGCGCCGTCGATGGTGTAGATGAGGTGAGCGGCGGCCTCCACCTCACCCAGGCAGGTGCTCGGCTCAACGGTGTCCTCGCCGGCGGTGTCTTCGCCGATGGTGTCGGCCGGGGGCTCAACGGTGTCGTCATCCGTGTCCGGGATCAACCCGTCCGGGGTCAACGCGTCCGGCGCCGTGTCGCCCGCAATGGTGTCCTCAGGAGCTGTCGTGTCATCGCCTTTCTTGCCGCCGTCGCCGCCGGCGCAGGCGCCCAGCGCCAACGAAAGGATCGCAATGATCCAAACCCTCATGTCTTCCCTCCTCGAATTTTCCGTTCCCGGATTGTGTTTCGTGTGATTCCGATTGTGGAAGATACCAGTATCCCGGTCGGGTTCAAGGCGCTTCGGGGATCAGCCCCGCGGCGGCCAGGGTGCGCGCCAGGACCGACGCGTCCGGCCACCCGATCACCCGGTCGCCGAACTCCCGGATACGAGCCCCATCGGGGGCCCGTACGAGACGGATGTGGATCCCGGCGACCCGGTCAGCCACAGGCAGTCGATCCGCCGCCTCCACCACAGGCTCAGCCGTGGACTCCCTGATCCCGCGGGTCACGAGCCGATCCAGCAGTGTATCGCCACGCAGGCGCCCCGCGGCCACGTCAGCGAAGAGGGTGTACGCCAGGGGGTCGGCCTCCTCGTCGTCCCCGAAGAGGTGCAGGGAGACCTCCCGCGGGAGATCTGCTGCCAGGACCAGGAGGGCTGCGAGCTTGAAGGCCAGGTGCTCCTTGAGCCGCCGGGGGCCGCCCCGGCGCAGGACCGCGCCCCAGTCCTTGAAGATGATCCCGTCGAACTCCACCCCGTCCAGGAGCATCTTCTTCACCAGGGACCTCCGGATCTGGTGCGGGGACGCGGTGATGAAGTAGAGGGGATGGAAATCTCGGCTGTCTCGGCCCCGGCGAAGCCCATGGAGGATCGGCACGGTGCCGGGGATGGCGCGCTTATCCAAGCCGAACTCGAAGGGAATCCAGGCCAGGCCCCCGAGGCTGGAGAAGGCAGTGTCCAGGTAGGTCTTGTCGATGTCCCAGACGTAGGCAGTCTGCAGATCACCGGGCTCCGGGAGTCGGTGGATCAGGCGGGCCATGGGATACGGGCGCAGGCGGCGCTCCAGGCTCACCGGCGCCCCCCGAAGAGAACAGGATCCATGTCGGGACGGGGGGACCGGGTCATGAGCTCCGCCAGGGCCACGTCGGAGCTCAAACCCTCGAAGAGGACCCGGTAGACCGCGGTGGTCATGGGCGCGTCGATATCCCGCTCCCGGGCGAACTCATAGGCGATGCGGGTGGTCCCCACGCCCTCGGCCACCATGCCCAGGGATGCTACCACTTCGTCGAGGCTCTTGCCTTCGGCCATGCCGCGGCCCACCCGGTGGTTCCGGGAAAGAGGGCTGGCGCAGGTGACAACGAGATCGCCCATGCCGGCGAGCCCCGAGAAGGTCAGGGGATCCGCGCCCATGGCGCTCCCGAGGCGCGCTATCTCCGCCAGGCCTCGGGTGATGAGCATGGCGCGTACGTTCTCCCCGAGGTCCATCCCCGCGGCCGCGCCGGAGACGATCGCTATGACATTCTTGAGCGCCCCGGCCAGTTCGACGCCGACCATGTCCCGGCTGTCGTAGACCCGGAACCTGTCCGACACCATGAGGCGCCGGGTCTCCGAGATCACCCGCGGGAACCGGGAGGCGATCACCGCCCCCGCGGGGAGGCCCCCGGCGATCTCCGGTGCGATATTGGGACCCGAGAGGACGCCTATCTGCTTGAGGCAGGTCTCCTGCTCCAGGATCTGGGACATGCGCTCCCGGGTGGCGGCCTCGAAGCCCTTGGTCCCGTGGATCGCCACCTGAGAGGGATCCAGATGATCTCCCACGGCAGCAGCCACTTCGCGGAACGCCTTGGCCGGGATCACGAAGACGAGGGTCGGCACGTCCCGCACCGCGCCCACCAGATCGTTGGTGATCCGGATCGAACGATCCAGCGGCAGGTCCGGCAGGTATCGCTCGTTCCTTCGGGATCGGCGCATCGCCGCTGCCCGTTTACGGTCCCGCAGCCAGAGGGTTACGGGATGCCCAGCGTGAGCTATGAGGGCCGCTATGGCCGTCCCCCAGCTCCCGCCGCCGAGGACGGTGACTTCGGGACGCTTTGTCTTCGCCGCTGCGTTCATGACCGCCCTCCTCCCGCCAGCAGGTCCGGCGCGTCCAGGAGCCCGTATCCCTCCAGGCGGTTGCGATAGTAGAAGAGGAGGTTGGGGTCCTGCACGTGGAGCCGCACACCCCGTCTCTCCACCACCGCCCTCACGTGATAGCTCCCGAAGGTCTTGAGGCCCTCTCGCATCACGTCCTGGGTGTTCCCGGTCTCCACCGACCGGCCCAACAGGATCCCACCTCGCCGGGCAAGCTCCTTGAGCTCGTCCAGGAGCTTGCCCAAGGTCACCTCCACCTCGGCCTGGTCCAGACCGTCTTCAGGGCCGAGGCTCCGCAGGAGCCGGTAGAGGTCACCGCCGGACTCCCGCCTGCGGAGATGCTCGAAGAACGCGAAGGCCAGCACGTGGGTGGCCATGGCTACGTTGTGGGTCCGCCAGGTCTCCATGATTCGGGCGCCGAGGGCCTTGGTGTACTCCCGGTCGCGGACATCGTCCTCGACCAGCTCGCCGTCAGCCATGAGGTAGCCTGCAGGGTCTACGATCCGGCCCTTGGGATCCAGGGACCGCCCCTGCCCGTCCACCCTGTTGCCGAAGGGATCCAGGGCGTGGCCGATTGTGAGATGGATCCGTTGCTCCAGGGACGCGAGGCCTTTCAGGTACTCGTACCATCGCCGCAACCTGCTGAACTCGTCGTCCATGATGATGTAGCGGGCCTTTCCCACCTCCTTGAGGTGATCCTCCACCAGGGTCGCAGCCTCCAGGACGAGGGGGTAGCTGAGGGTCACCGGGACCACGTAGATTCGGGGGCTCGGGCGCCGGCGGACGAGATTCTCCCGGTAGGCCCCCACAGCGGTGCCCAGGAGCCCCATCTTGAGGCGCCGCTCCACTTCGCCGGAACGCCCCCGGGTCCCGCCGGGGAAGTAGAGGTTGTCCCGCCCGTACTCCAGGGTGACCGAGGCGTACTCCTTGAGGAGGGCTCGGTACAGGGGATCGACCTTCAGCCGATCTACCGTATACGCGCCCAGATTCCGCATGAAGAACCCGGTGATGGGGTTGGAGAAGAGGCTGAGGCCTGCGCCGTAGGTCACCGGCGGCAGACCCAGGCGGTAGATCCCGTAACCCAGGAGCACCGAGTCCAGGTTGGAGCAATGCGTGGGGACGTAGACCAGGGTGCCGTGACGCTTCAAGCGCAGGAGAGCCTCGGTCTCCCCCCGGATCACCAGGTGTTGGGAGAGGGCGGCGAGGTCCTTGAGGCTGGTCCCCAGGATCCGACGCACGGAGAGGCCACCGAGGAGAACGTTGAGCCCCAAGGGGATGGCGCGGGTCGCCACGGAGTAGACCGTAGAGTTGAAATGCCCCGTGATCTCGACGGCGTAGCGCTCCAGGATCTC
>CAZNWW010000323.1:0-4841 GCA_964576155.1 uncultured Myxococcales bacterium
ACACAGCCCGGCCGTCCAATCTTTACTTCTGGCGAGATAACCATGGCCACGAGGTCGATCTCGTCCTCGAGCGGGGCGACGGCCTCCTCGATGTGGTCGAGGTGAAGTCCGCCTACTCGATCCGACGGGGCGTGCTGCGGGGGATCGACTACTGGCGTGCGCTCGCTGCAGGGGTTGGCGCTCGTGCAGGGGTCGTTTATGCCGGGGAAGTCTCCGGCAGACGGGGTGATGTGGAGATCATCGGTTGGCGGGACGTTGGCGGTTTTTTCGAGCCAGGGGATCTGCAGTAGGGTCGTCTACGACTTCGTGGATTGAAACGATGGATTCAAGCTGACCCTGTTGTTTTCTCTCTGGCATGACCGCTGACGGCTGACCCAAGCACCTCTTTCAGATAGAGTATCTCCTTGGAGGTACGCCATGCGTTGGAACTGCTATTTCATCATGTTTCCACTCCTGGTCCTGGTTGTCGGCTGCAACGGCGGGACCTCGACTGTTCCCGCTGGGCCTGACCAGGGGGCGCAAGACGGCATCGAGGTCGATGGCGCCGGCGAGGTCTTTTTAGCTGACATCCTGATCTCGGATGGCGCCTCGGACATGGCCGCAGACACGCCGGTGGACCCGGATCTGGGCGAAGTGGTCCCAGCGTGCGAGGCCGGCGACGGGTGCTTCGGCGATCCATGTGATGACAACGGAGATTGCCTCTCGGGGTGGTGCGTGGACCACCTGGGCGGGACCATCTGCACGGACACCTGCCAGGAGGAATGCCCCCCTGGCTGGAGTTGCAAGCAGGCAGGGACCGACCCGGACGTCGTCTGGGTCTGCGTCTCGGATCATCCCAGCCTCTGCACCCCCTGCACTGCGAACACGGACTGCGTCAGCTTCACCGGTCTCCAACCCCCCTGTGTGGTCCTCGGTGAAGAGGGCTCGTTCTGCGGCGGCGGCTGCGGTGAAGACGCTGAGTGTCCGTCGGGCTATGTCTGCGAGGAGGTGGAGACCGTCTCCGGCGCAACGCTGATGCAATGCGTGCCCTCTTCCGGGACCTGTGAATGCACTGAAAAGTCGATCGAGCAGGGCCTCTCGACGCCGTGCACAGAGGTCACGGAGTTCGGCACTTGCGAAGGTTTCCGGGTCTGCACCGCCGAGGGACTGGCTGCCTGTAACGCCGGGGAGCCAGTTGCGGAGCTCTGCAACGGCCTGGACGACGACTGTGATGGCGACGTGGACGAGGACACCTGCGACGACGGCAACTACTGTACCGAGGATCTCTGCCACGGCGAGGATGGATGCGAGCACGTGGCCTTGGACGACATCGAATGCCCTGACGGAGATCTCTGCACCGTGGGCGACATCTGTGATCTCGGGGTCTGCGTGGGGACCCTGACCGACTGCGAAGACGACGATCTCTGCACCGACGACGCCTGCGATCCGGAGACGGGAGATTGTGTCCATGACAACAATGTTCTTCCCTGCGATGACGGGGACCCCTGCACCGTCGCCGACGGGTGCCTGGAGGGAGCATGCGGAGGCGTCCCCATCGACTGCGATTGCGTGATCGACGATGACTGCGGGACCCTCGAGGATGGAGATGTCTGCAACGGGACCCTCTACTGCGACACGACGATGAGTCCCTACCTCTGCAAGCTCGTCCCGGGCACGATCATCGAATGTCCTGACCCTGAAGGCCCTGACGCACCCTGCCTGGCGCCGTCCTGCGATCCCGAGACCGGTGAGTGCGGCTTCGCGGAGGACAATGAGGACTTCCCATGCGATGACGAGGATCCATGCAGCGTCGGCGATTCCTGCGAGGACGGCGATTGCCTGGCGGGCGTAGCGGCCAACTGCAACGACGGGAACCTCTGCACGGATGACAGCTGCGACCCGCTGAGCGGGTGCATCTACTCGATGAACACGCTCTCTTGCGAGGACAGCGACGTCTGCACCATCGGTGACCAATGCGAAGACGGAGAATGCGTCCACGGCCCCGATCTGTCCTGTGACGACGGGAACGTCTGCACCGATGACTCCTGTGATCCCGCGGTCGGCTGTGTCCATACGGCCAACGAGCTCGGCTGCGATGACGGCAACGCCTGCTCCGAGGACGATCACTGCGACGGCGGCGCCTGTGTAGCGGTCGGCTCCAAGGATTGTGACGACCTAAACATCTGCACCACCGACTCCTGTAGCCCGGCCACGGGTTGCGTGTATGTACTCAACGAGGTCCCTTGCAACGACGGCGATCTCTGCACCGATGACGACATCTGCGGAGCCGGCGAGTGCACAGGGACGGTCGTGGACTGTGACGACGGGAATCCGTGCACCACCGATGACTGCGACCCGCTGAGCGGGTGCATCTACTCGATGAATACCTCTCCATGCGACGACGCCAACCCCTGCACCATCGGTGACCATTGCGCAGGCGGAGTCTGCGTGCCGGACGGGACCGAGACCTGCGAAGACGCCAACCCCTGCACCACCGACTACTGCGACCCGGTCCAGGGCTGTGTTCACGAGCACAATGAACACCCTTGTAATGACAGTGATGTCTGTACCATCGGCGACATCTGCGATGGCGGCGACTGCGTGGGCGGAGCGCCGTTGCCCTGCGACGACGGCAATACCTGCACTGACGATTCCTGCAATCCCGAATCAGGCTGCGAGTTCACCTTCAACTCAGCTCCATGCGACGACAACAATCTCTGCACTTCGGATGATCATTGCATATCCGGCTGGTGCGCTCCGGGAGCGCCGCTGGTGTGCGATGACGGCAACCTCTGTACCACCGACTACTGCGTTCCTGCCGAAGGATGCCAGACCGCACCCAACACCGTGCTTTGCGATGACGGCAGCCTCTGTACGTCCGGTGACGTCTGCGCGGCAGGACAATGTGTGTCCGGTCAGGTTATCGACTGCGACGACGATAACCTCTGCACCGATGATTCCTGCGCTCCCGACACCGGCTGTGTCAACGAGGCCAACATCGTCGCCTGCGACGATAACAACGCGTGCACAGGCGGCGATGCATGCGCTGACAAGTCCTGTCAGCCGGGGCAGTCGGTCGACTGCGAAGACGGCAACCCATGTACCACGGATGGCTGCGACGTCGACTCCGGCTGCACCCACGTCGACGTAGAGGACCAGACCTCCTGCGGACAAGACAAGATCTGTGTCAACGGGGACTGCGTCGATGCCCAGGTACACGGCGACCAGACTTTCAGCTATACCGGGGCCATGCAGACCTTCACGGTCCCCGACGCGGTCACCTCCGTGAACGTCATTGCGTACGGCGCCCAGGCTGGTGCGGGCGTTGCGAGTACGGCGGGCAAAGGCGGACAGATAACCACGGATCTCGCCGTAACCCCGGGGCAGACGCTCTATGTCTATGTTGGCGGGCAAGGAGTAGCGTTCCCCGCATCAACGGCAGGCTGGAATGGCGGCGGCACCGGCGGCAGCGGCTCCTGCGGGCCCTATGGCGGTGGCGGCGGGGGAGGGGCCTCCGATGTTCGCATCGGCGGTACCGGCCTGGGCAACCGTGTACTTGTGGCCGGCGGCGGCGGCGGCGGCGGCGGCGATGGAGCCAATTCCGCCCCCCTCTTTGGTGGGCCTGGAGGCGGTACCGTTGGCGGCGACGGGAAGAAAGGTATCCCGTTCGGAGGGGATTGCGACCCCAGCGGCCACGGCGGAACGCAAAGCGCCGGAGGTATTCGCGGCACGTGGGCCTGTTCCAACTGTAACTCTACCAACGGCAGCCTCGGCCAGGGCGGGATCGGCAACACCAGCACCGGGTGCGGCGGCATCTGCGGTGGGGGCGGCGGAGGTGGAGGCTACTACGGCGGCGGCGGCGGCGGTCTCGGGGCAGGCGGCGGCGGCTCGAGTTACGCCGGGGGAGGGACCTCGAACACCACCCATGACCAGGGCGTGCGAGATGGAAATGGTGAGGTGAAGTTCACCTGGTAGCCGGCCGGACTCCCCCCACGAATTCCTGTTACCAGGGCTCCCATCCCACAGCCCAGGCTGTGATGAATGCCCCGTAGAAGAGGCTGTGGAAGGCCAGGTAGGCCAGGGGGCCACGCCACGTGAAGGTCAGCTCCTCCTGGGGCTGGTCTTTGGTGTCATAGCGCCTCATCGTGAACCAATAGACAGCCACGGCCAATGCCACAGCGGAGATGTCGTCTGCCAGGTAGTGCTGCTTCACGGTGCAGATGGACACTCCCACTCCGACGACGACCGGTACCGCCAGCCAGCCATAGACCCGGCGGCCTTTCCACGCCAGAAGCATGGACATCACCGCGGCGGACATGTGCTGGGAGGGGAAGAGATTGGTCGGAGGATCAAGATGGAAGGTGAGTCGGACCGCCCAGTTGTGGAAGACCGTCATGTCCAGATCTGTTGCGTCGGGCCGGAAACCTACAGCGGTGACGGGGAAGACGGCGAAGAACATGAGCTGGAGGCCCATCAGCCAGGCAGAGGCGATGAGGACCTGGCGGAACAACTTCGGACATTTTATCACGAAGAGTGGATAGAGCATCGCTGTGTAGATCCAGCTGTAGAGGTATATCGTACTCGGAAGGAATGGAATTGCATCGTCCAGGGGCGTGCGAAGCATGGCCGCTGCGTCCTGGTCGACGCTGATCTGGATGTACTTGAAAATGGTCATGGATACGACAGCCAGGCCGAGGGCCTGCGCTGTGTGCTTGAGAATGTTGCGGGCACCCTCTGTCACGACGATGTCTCCCCACCCGAGCCGTTACCACTCGACGTAGACGACCCCGGCGGCACCGACTCCCCCGCCCGGGCGAGTGCCGTTGTCGTAGCCACCGGAGCCACCGCCGGAGCCATAGCCC